>NZ_JBQHVO010000053.1:0-37885 GCF_052064465.1 Niallia sp. HCP3S3_B10
CTCGCTTGGTGGCCTTTTTGTCTAGTTGGGGGACGCGTCCCCCAACTAGACAAAAAGGATATTTATTCTCCCACAAACATTTTACTCATACCCCCCTTATCATTTTTTAATGTTATGCAATAGAGTTATCCTCACTTTTCTATAAATTTTAGCATAACACCAGAATACCTTTTTCACTTTCAATAGTTATATAGAAAACAGCTACCTAGGATAACTTAATAAAAACTCTTTCTTTAAAATAGGTTTTTAATTGTAATCTGTTTTGTGCTTAAACTCATACTATTGGCTTTATAACTCAACATTTAAGTATGAATAATACGTCCTCCTTATAGAAAGAATTGATTTCTATTATTTTTATTTCATATGAGCTTTCGTTTATTTTATATGGGGTTAAATGATTAAAAGTGGTTTCTCAGAAGTTTAACTTTTTGTTATCTCTGTTTCAAAATTAATAAAAGTAAGTTCTTAGAATGATAATTTATGATATCACCATAACAACATATGGGTATTTTGGAAGAAAAAAACAAATGTTATGTAAATTTTATTACAATATTTAGTTTTTGTCAAAATTTTTTTAATATATTTTATTTTTCTATATAAAGATTTTGATATGTAGCAATCATCGCCAGAATATGTATTTTTAATGTTATTAGCTACTGTTTCTTATTAATATAGAAATCTTAACTTATAGTAGTCTCCTTTCTATCAACTGATAACAACTAAACCCATGAAAAATGGTACCAGGCACCATAAATAGACAACTGTCTTTTTACGGTGCCACCAACTTTGAAATACTACTTGGTTTACCAACTATGTTATATCCATTTGGAAAGGATAGGCATATGATATAGAGATTTTAAAGAAAGGGGCCCAAAACAATGATGAATTTTAATCAAACAGGTATGAGGTCACATCACGGTGGTGGAGGTCATCCATCAGGAGGCCATGGTGGTCACACTAATTGGCACCAACATGGCGGCGGTAACACTAATTGGCATCAGCATGGAGGCGGACATCCAAATTGGGGACACGGTGGAAACTGGTCTCATCAAGGTGGAAATTATCCAGGAGGAGGATTTGCATTAGGTACTCTTACAGGATTAGCACTTGGCGCAGCGGTAACACCAGCTCCTTATCCAGTACCTGCTCCTTACCCGTATGCATATCCGTATCCTTATCCAAATCCTTATTATCCAGGATACTGATGGAGACAACTCGTTAAAGAATTTAAATACACTCAATGAAAAAGCAGATACCCAACAATATGGGTACCTGCTCCCTTCTTCAACCAAACGAATCCTATGATTTTGGTATCGACAGTCCGAATAAAGTTGGAGATAAAGTGATACAAAGCCTGGTAATCTTGATGGTAATACAGTTAGAAAATTTTATAATATCCTTCTTTACGGTAGTGGTACGATATAACTTAGTAGGCATACAATCCACAAAAACAGTATCTAATCACTTTTATTTTTGGTAAAACCGCCGTGCTTTAGCTCGATTACCGCAATCGGCCATTGAACACCAACGCCGGCTCCGGTTCCGACTCGTATCAAAGAATAACCATCCACAAGAGTCTCCCTCACATTGTTTGACTCGTTCCAGGTCGTTTTTAGAAACGAGTAAATCAACAGCAGATTGTAAAATTGGAGGGAGCATAGTGTCCAAGTTTTCCTCGTTATACCTGAACTTCAACCTGTAATGATCCTTTTCTTGGATTACAAGCAAAGTTTGATAGAAGTGGCTTACAAAATCATTGAAACTTTTCAGGTCTAGCGGATGTGGCGATGTCCCCTTTGAAATGGACTGGAAGATTCGATACATAACCTCCCGCATTTCGATAGTCTGTTTTAGAACTTCTTCAGCTTCAGACTGTTTCTCCTGCGCCTTTAAAAGAAGGGCTTTAGCTTGTTGTTCGGTCAAGACTTCAGCATGGATGCACCAGTCGACCAATTTGGCGTAGCTAGTAAACCAATCCCGCCTTTTCTCCGTACTTTCTCTCCAACTGACGGTATTGATAAAATCCATACACAAACGTTCTCCGACCATCATATAAGCGTTCATTTCCGACATAATCAAAGCTCCTTTACTATAACCATCATAATGCATATTGACGGTTATAATCAACTCAGTTATAATTTAACCATCAAAAGTAGTTTTGATGGTTAAATACTAATTCAGGAGGTACTGAGATGGACAATCCAATGTTGGTAGCTGTTAGAACATTGTTGAAGGAAACATATGATGGACCTAAAGAAAACGCAAGCTGGTACACAGAAGCGAAACCTGGTAGTGGATTATTCGGAACACTTGAAAAGATATCGGCAGAAGATGCTTCAATAGCTATCAATGGTACAACAATTGCCGCACAAACAGATCATACCCGCTATTATTTATGGGTTGCGAATTCCTACTTAAATGGGGAAGAACCCAATAAGGACTGGGGAGCATCATGGAAAATCACAAACGTTGATAAAATCACATGGGCTCAATTTACTGACGAACTTCAACAAGAATACACAACACTATTAAAAAAGATTGATTCACTTGACTCCTTAGATGAACAGACATCAAATGGTTTGTTGGGGGCGCTCGCTCACTCTGCCTACCATCTCGGATCAATACGACAGATGATCAAATCGATCAAAGTCCCAAACCAAACATAAGTTACTAATAAAGCTCCAAGGAATCACTTCTTGGAGCTTTCAGATTTGAGTTATTTTTCTTACAAAGAATACTGTATTAATATTGGAGAATTTTTTTGTTATTTAACTCCGTATATAATAGTGTCAGGCACCATAAAAAGACAACTGTCTTTTTACGGTACCTGACACCAACATCCTTTATCACAATTGTTCTATCAATCTTTCTATCTCTAACTTCAGACTTTCCTTTTTATCAGCAGGCAATTTCTCAGTTTTGTCGTTATTAATCAGTTTAATCATATCTTGCAGAAATTTAACTGCTTGATCTTCTTTCCCCTTCTCTAGGTGTTTTTGGGATTGCTTCAATTTATTGCTTAAGCTTTTATAAAGACTATCCTTTAGCTCCCCTAAACCCCTATACATATCCAATAATTCTTGAATGGACGAATGATCTGCTTCGTATGATCTAACAAAGAAATTATCAAATTTCGTATTATTATAATTGGATCTTACCCCTACTTTTCCTTGTGTAAAGGCAGTACGACTATTGTCCGTAAAATTAATTTTGGGCGTCTTCATATCATCCACATACACTTTAATCGTTGTCCCATTCACTTCAATCTTCATATGATGCCAAGTGGATGTTGGTTCTTTAAGTGCAGCACCATCTAGATACTCCCAATTATAATTTTGCTTTCCTAGGTGGACTCCGTCTTCATTTATATAAGCTACATATCCTTGCATAAAATCAGCATTATTTTGGCTAAGCTCGATTCCATTAGCAGGATTGTTTACTCTAAAGATGACTCCTCCGTCTCCAGATCCTTCTGCAGCTTTAACATCCGCTTCTACAATATAGTCTTTCCATTCGTTTTCACCGATGACTGATTTGGCAAATGTCTCACTACTTGCATTGTACTCCCCTATTATTTGTGGCTCTGTTACTTCGATTTCCTCTAGGAACTCAAAATAGTTAAAATCATATTCCCCTTTTACTATTTCTACTTTAATCGTATGCTGCCCAGCTGGTAAGGAAACATCTTCCTTAATAACATTTTCCCAATTATTCCAATCACCAGTACTAGGCACATCAATAACACCTGTTAAATCAATCGAATCATCAAGCCATAATCGAATTTGACTATCTTTATAGGTTGTAGCTACATTAATGGCCAAATCGTAAGTACCGGCTTCTGCAATATCAACATTATACTTTAACCATTCTTCTGTTTGATTCCAGCCAACATTGTAGCCACCTTCAGGGTTAACGCGAATATCTACTGCGTCCTGTCGATACTCTCCCCCAATATTTTCGATTGTATTATCGTGATAAGCTACACCTTCCCCACCGGTAATATAATCTGCTGCCATTATTTTACCTGGAAGCTTTTTGTGCTTATCAAATTGGTGGAACATGAACTTCGAAAGCTCAAAATCACCTTCTACAGCAACCACTTTTAACGTATGTTTGCCTGCTGGTAATGTTATATCCTGTAATGATACATTTTTCCAAGTATCCACACTTCCCGTTTTCGGCAATGCAATTTCATCTGTTACATCTATCTCGTCATCTAAAAGAATTTTCACCTTCGCTCCATCACTTACAGAGGAAACGAGTAAATCAAGTCCAAAGCTTCCTTCTTCTAAAATATCTACATCGTACGTTAACCATTCTCCTGTTTGAATCGAGCTAACAGCATAATCTCCTTCAGATAATTTTCGAATATCCACATCATCGTTGCGGTATTGTCCACCAGCGTTTCCTTCTGTCTTATCATAATAAGCTACATTTTGGCCACCAGTATTATAGTCTTCCGCTTCAATGAGTCCAGGGAGTTGTCTAGGAATATCAAAGGATGTTAATTCCATTTTTGTAAAATCAAATTCCCCTTCTACGAATTCTAGTTTCAATGTGTGATTTCCCTTAGGCAAAGTAATTCCATTTTTAATTACTGGTGTCCAATTGTTCCAGCCACCAGTAGCCGGGACATCAAATACGCCGGTTAAATCTATTTCATCATCTAACCAGATACGTGCCTTGGCACTTGTGAAGGTTGTTGCTACATACAGTTTAAGATTGTATTCGCCAGCTTCTTGCACATTTACATTGTATTTCAGCCATTCACCAGTCTGATTCCATCCAACAGCATATCCGCCGCCTTCCGGATTGGTTCTTATATCTACAGAATCCCTTCTGAATACGCCACCAATATTCTCAGCCGTCGTATCATGATAGGCGACTCCTTCACCACCAGTGTTGTAATAGGCTGCATTAATTACCCCAGGAACCTTTTTGTATTCATCAAAATCAATATTTTGCTCTTCAAAAGGACCAACCTTCCATGTTCCCTCTATTTCGTCCCATCCTTCTGCATCCCCATCATTAAAGTCGTCATATAAACTATCAACTGCTTTGTATCCTTGTACTTTAAAGCTTGAAAAATCAAACGACCCCTTTACCACTTCCATAGTTAAAGTATGCTTTCCTTTTGGTAATTTAAGCTTTTCGATCGAGAACGTTCTCCAATCCGTTGATTGCGGAATACTTACATCCCCTGTTATATCCGTCTTTCCATCTAACAAGATCCTTACCTTAGCATCTTTGGAAGATGCGCCTACTCGTAAATCTAGATTATATAAGCCTTCTTCGGCAATATTTACATTGTATTTCAGCCATTCCCCTTTTTCATTTGATTCAACATAATAACTGCCGTCTGAATCGTCAGCAATATCTACATCGTCTTGTCGATACGGATTAACGTCTTCTTTACTTGTCTTGTCATGATACCCAACTCCTTCGCCACCAGCATTGTAATGAACCGCCTCAACTTTTCCTGGTAAAGGCTTATAGGCATCAAAGACGCTACTTCCGTCTACTTTATTACTAAAAGCTGTATAGCCAAAAGCTCCATGTACATCTGATGTGGTGTAGCCAATGCTACCAGCACCAATTTTACTAACCTCTCGCGTTTGCTTTTGCATACCATCCACAAAGATTCTAAAAGTATCTTCTGCCTTTTCTACTCTGATTTGATGTAGCTTTGTGTAATCATAGCTTTCTGGTAAATCTGCGTACCCCCAGCCTTGTTCCTCACCATCAACAACAAAATTAGTTTCCAGGCGATTATGCTCTGGACTCAAGACAGCTGTCCCGTAGTTCTTTTCATCAGTGTAGGAGAAAACTACACCAAGTCGAGGATTTTCACTCTCCCCTTTTTCAACCATTTTCAGATTGAATTCTGCCGTATATTCCTTATCTGTAGATACCTTACTTACTTGTCTATACCATTTCGTATCATCCAAAGTCTTCTGTTCAAGCCAATTAGAGGAATCATCAGTGATACTCCATTTTCCCCCATTTACATTTTTCCAATCCGCTCCGATGTCAGTGCGATCAAATCGATCACTAAAATCAGGTAAAGAAGGATCTGATTGCTCAGAGGTTGTTGGCCCCAACACTAGCATTTTATCCCCATTCCATGCTATTCGGTCGAAGTTTATATTACGCCCAGGGTTTGCATGACTATGATACACGATATAGTCAGAATCAAGGTCTGGCCCTCGGACAACTGTGTTATGCCCTAATCCTACGTTTTCCCCTTCTGTATTTAATAAAAGTGGATTTTGCTCTTTATTTGTTGTAAAGCCAACATCAGGAGAATCACTTACTCCATAGTCAATCCGGTATGCTTTATTCCAAATATGGTTTCCTGTATATGTCATATAGTATTTGCCGTTTCTTTTCAGTACTGTGGCTCCTTCAGTCCAGCCATTCATTTCTGCACCAGTATCTGTTGCTTTGCCAAATTCAGCTGGCGATGGCATGGAGCGTGCATCTATTCTGTTTGATCCCGTACTATAAAAGTACCATTTGCCATCATCATCAATAAAAACATGTCCATCAATTCCCATTCCAAGGTTATCCGTTTGTTTTTCAAAAGGGCCTAGAGGACTTGAACTTTTATACACATAATGCCCATTTCCACCTGGAGATGTATACATATAGAATTCACCATTCCAGTAAACTAATTCCGGTGCATAGGCAGCCTTTGTAGTAGGTTCTTCTGTAACAAGACCAGCATATTTCCAATCCATCAAATCTTCAGATGTCCAAGCTTTCACACCACTTTTATCATCTACCGTACTAACATAAAGATAATAAATACCATTGTGCTTTAGAATAAATGGGTCCCCTTCTCCATAATACTCCCCACTATCCCATGTCCAAGATTCTGGTAAATCCATTGGGTTGCTGTATGCGAATGCTGCATACGGTAAAGAGAGCCATAAACTCATACATAGTAATACTTTTCCTAACTTCTTCAGGTTAATCCCCTCCCCATATTTTTAACAATAGTTGCACTACCATTTATATAAAAAGGGTATACCTGATCAGCTATAAGTTGATTTGTACACCCTGGATACCAGTAATCTAGTAAAATCTCAGAAGTAAGGAAAACTATTAAGCTCCATTTAAAAATGTTGTTTCATCACTTTTTTAAAAGCGCTTACAAACATCTTATATTATCCCAATCCACAAACATATACTAAACTTAGTATATAATATACCTTTTATACTTTTTTGATTGAAAAGTCCTACTTATTAGAAAAAAAAGGAAAGTATTTGAACGGGAGGAAGGGGACAATTTTAAGACAAAAAAATAGCCACCATGAATTAGGTAGCATACTCTTTCCTTATTTTTCATTTCCTGCAGCAAGCACTACATTTACCGGGATAAAAATTCGTTTCGGATTGTATTCGCCAGCTAGTTGTTGCATTAATAACTTCACCGTATCCTTGCTGCATTGCTGGATATCTTGTTGCACAAAAGTTACACCTTCTATTCCAGGCGAATCAAAAGTGACTAACTCTATTGGATGAAAGGACTCTTTTTGGACTTCTAAAATAGCGCGATATGCATACTGTGCCAGTTCTGCATTCATCGTAAACAGGCAAGCCAGCTGAGGGTTTTCCATTAAAAATTGTTTAATCAGTGCAGGCGTTTCATGAACGGATATTTTATCAAATGGCAACGTTAGCCAAAGATTTTTATCAATCGTAATTCCTTTTCTTAAAAAAGCTTGTTCAAATCCTTTTGCCCGTTCTTCCGTCACCGTGTTTGTTATTAATGGAGAGATAAGTGCAATCTGTTCATGCCCTTTATTCAACAGATAAGAAATAGCCTCAAACGCTCCTTGCGTATTTTCTGAACTTACACTATATGTAGAAATATTCTTCATATATCGATCAATCAATACGAGAGGAAATTTGTCTAGCGTGAGTCGAAGAACCGCTTCATTATACGTTTCCTTTTCAGCAGGAAAAATAATAATCCCTTCCACCCCAATAGCACGAAATGTCTGAATAGCCTCTGCCTCTTTTATCTGTGATTCTCTAGATATCTTTATGACTAAGTTATACCCTTTCTCCGTCACATACTGTTCAAGAAAATTGACAAAATCCTGTTCCACCTTCGTCTTCATCGTTGGAATAATTAACCCAATCAACCCACTTGAAGTCTGATTTTGCGCCATTGAACCTGTAAAACTACTTTCAATGACAAACGTCCCTTTCCCCTTGATCCGCTCCACAATTCCTTTATCAGCTAAGCCAGCTAATGCATTCTTGGTAGTAATCTGGCTTACATGGAATTCATCCATTAATTCTTTCTCAGAAGGAACTCTGTCTCCTACTCTCCATGTTCCTTCTTTTATTCGCTCTATTATTTTATTTTGAATTTGCTGATATAATGGTTCGTTTTTGATTGTACTCATCCTCCAGGGCTTTTTGTGTTTATCTATTGGATAATATATATTTACTATACTAAGTTTGGTAGGAAAGAGAAATGGGGAGTATGAAAGAGTTGTTTTTTTGGAAGTAGTGGAGTTATATCTTTCTTTATTCCCTCCAAGTTTAAGAAATAATAATACAAATATATTAATAGTCAAAAATACTGGATTTCCTTATTAAGCATACCTCTATTCAAGTTTGTCCATGTAAGTCGATATTAAAGTATAATGAAATATTTCCCATAGAAAGAGGCAGATCATGTTTTTAGATTTTCTATTTAAAAATAAGAAAGACAACATTAATAATAATATGAAAGAAACTCCAATCCCTGTAAAAAAGACAAACAACGCGACAACAAAAAAAAAGGACGACCGAACTGCAGTTAGAAAAGGTGAACTTGGAGAATACAAAATCGATATTCAACTATCCCAACTATCTAAAGATTATATGTACTTAAGTGATTTACTAATTAAAAATCCTAAATCATCAACGGGATATTCCCAAATTGACCACATCATCATAACCCCTTATGGTTTATTCGTAATTGAAACAAAGAATTATCAAGGCACTATTTATGGAGGCAAAAATAAAAAAACTTGGTTAATCAATGGTAAGTTTAAAATGATGAATCCTTTAATGCAGAATTATGGTCATATTCAAGCTCTCAAAAATTTTATAGAAGATAAATACCAGCAATACTTTATTTCATTGGTTTCCTTTACAAAGAGATGCACTTTTAAAATTGAGGAAGAATTGAGAAAGATTCATTCTAATGAATTGGTAATTTATGACGTTGAATTAACTCATTTTATTAATAGAAAGGTGGCTGTTCTTAAATTACAATACAAAAAGCCGATTTTTCTAAAAAATGAGATTGAGACGATATACAATTCACTTTTGAATGCTAATATTACAGACGCTGCAATTAGAAAGCAGCATATAGATATTATCAAAGAAAAAAAGAACATCACTGATAAAAAAGAAAAGGAAACTAAATGTATAGTCTGTCAGAAACCAGTATCTGATAAAGTAAAATCCTTCTGTTTATCTAATAAGAAGTTCCAAGGAAAAATTTATTGTTTTGAGCATCAAAAAAGTTTATGAAATAGAAGGAAAACAGAAGTTAATATCCATTTAGATAATAGAATCATTAGTCTAAATGGATACTTAGTACAAAAGGAAACTAAATTTTTTGATACTGGTGGTCGGGGTCGATATAGTTTGATAGTTATTGAGTTTATAAGGTTTTTTACTAGTTATGTGTAAAATTTGTGTAAAAAGATTTAGATGAGCAAAATTTATTCAAGAAAGGTAAGTTTAATATCTTAAAACATTCATACCTATTCCCTAAGTTTATTTGTAAATCATAGTATTAGGAAAATACTTGATCCACGCTTTGCGTTTTATAAAGAAATTATTTTTGGTACAAGTTCAAAGTCTTCTGAGGTTGGATTTAATTCCATTTTATAAATTGGAATATTTAAAGTAAAAGCAATATTAACCAATCGGACTATATGTTCGTCTTTGCATTTATAACCAATATAAATTGCTGATGGGTTTGCTCTCATATAATCAGCCTTAAGAACATTTGCAGGTTTCATTACTCTAAATTCTTGTTCGTATTCCCACTTCTTCTGTTTAATGTAACAAGTTAAGATTTGAACCCATAATAACATTAAATTATCAATTAATATTTCATTTTGTTGTTCTTTAATAGCATTTGCGTAATTATCCTCTACATTAATTAAAAAGCCTTCAAAATACTCCGTAACATCTACTCGTCCCTCTAAATATTGTACCGGAAATAAAGATGGGCTAAGTTCTTTATTTTTATTAAAGTCTGTTGAGTAACTTACGCAAAAACCATGATGATTATTGGAATAATGCGCCCACATTGGTAAATTACTAATCCCTGACTTTGAAAAGGATGCCAATCTTGTATATTTTATTTTATCTTCTACAAAACTTTCATCAAAGAAAAATCCAAATTTGTATTTTTTCAATCTCCCAACATCATAATAATAGGATCGATTATCAAAAGGGTCATTAAAATCACTTGCATATGATAGGTATACTTCTCTGTTTTCTAATGTTGTAAACTTCATATTATTAAGTTCCTCATTGTTAGTTAACGAGTAATATTTATAAACCTCATCAGGAACATGTAATTTTATTATTTTATAAATCGTATTAAAAGCATCGTTCGGGAAACGATTTAGGACTTCTAAAGCTTTTAAATAATCCATTGGATTTTCTTTAATATATTTTTCTCTTTCTTCATTTATATCCATAAGAATCCTCCAACATGTAAAATAGCATTAGGTTAAGACCCTAGAGTTAATCAGAATGCAGTAATAGACAATCATAAACATTTTATTTCCTTTTTCCCTCTTTCATTAAGCGTCCACTTTCATTTAGTTGGATTTTCTTGCTTCGTATATGGAAAGTATAAATTATTAGATTGAATTATGAAAGAGAGTTTTGCTAGCTCGGGCTTTCTCTCTTCTTGTATTAAGTGACCCTGTTTATTAGTTATATGCTGCAATAGTCTAATGAAAGTAAGAGAATAAATTGTAATAGCAAGATTCAACAACTTTTCTTCAAGTACCGGATCAGTTCTTGATAAATCCAAAATAAAAGCAACTGTATTAGGAAGATTCTCAATTGGATTTCAATAAACTTCTAATGAGGAAAAATCTGAATGCTCGTATTTGCTTCCCTCTCTATAAAACATCATGTAGTGAGCAAATAAGAGTTCATCAGTTAAAGCCATTCCCTTTATGTTTAACAGTTTTGTGTCAATACCATCTTGAAGTTTACCTCTAGTTTTCTTTTTTGTTGTAAAGCCTTCATTTTTAAGAAGCTCCTCATATTCTTTTATTCTCTTATCTAACTCTGGAGGGGCTTCCTTAAGCCAGCCATTTTTCAATGCCTTCTTAATATCGTAAAAGAATGAAAGCTCAGCTTTAGTAGGTTGTATCATGTAATTTTTATATCTTTCTCCATCATCATCATTACATAAGTAATCAATTAACATTGCGTTGTTTAGCATTGACCTTACTAATACATAAGCTTCCTCAGCATGGTTATTTTCAATTAATAGCAAAGTACTTTCCAATAAGTTTGATTGTTTTGCATAAAGTGTAATCACTTCACGAAAATACTCATAGCCTTCCATTATGATATATGGATTATCTTTTTGAAGAAACTTTGTAGTAATTTCATCAATTAAATAATTGGCATACTGGATTTTTTCATCCTTATTCATAGAATGGCCTCCACCAATATTTTTACAGGTTTCTACCAAATATGCAGGTGAATTAGTTTTCACCTGCATATACATTACAAATATTTTATTTATTCAATTTAAAGTTTACCCATAATATCAAGCAAACTTTGGTAGCTATCTACATCAAATTCACAACTACTCTCTGTGAGTTTAAATATTCCGATTCCAAACGATACAGTAATCATTTCAAAGGTAGAGCTTCAGGAACTGAAAAAGCTGCAATTAACAGGGGTCTATTGGTCTATGAAAGATCTTGAAAAGAGAGTTAATAGAAAAAGTGAGTGGATAAAGGAAAATATCCTATATCCGACAAGATTCCGAAAGATACTTGACGTTGAAAATGGAGGTTTTGTTTTCTACCCGAAAAGCAAAGGTCAAACATGGTCCTTTCAAGCATCACAAATGGCAAAGTTTTTAGACGAAAATTTTGACCGGATTTTTGCTTAAAACCTATCATTCTACCATATTACCGAGCGCAGCACCTTACTGCGCCTGTTTACCCCAACTATCAATAGTGAGGTGACATCATGGCAAGTATTCAAAAACGGGGTAAAACATATCAATTTACCGTGAGTCACACGGTTAACGGCGTAGCGAAGCCGATAAGAAAAGGTGGATTTAAAACCAAAAAAGAGGCACAAATTGCAGCAGCAGAAATAGAAGCGCAATTAAGTAAAGGAATTTTACCACATCTAAAGCCAATGCCGTTTGATGAGTATTTCGAAAAATGGGTGAATCTTTATAAATCCAATTTAACAAAAACAACAAAGCTTCATTACGATTATACATCCAAAGCAATTAAAGAATATTTTGGCGGTAGGCCTTTACAGGAAATTAAGCGCCATGACTATCAATTATTTTTAAATAAATTTGGCGCGGATAAGGCACGAGAAACAGTAGAAAAAGTAAATACGCATATCCGGGGGTGTGTTCAGGATGCAATTGAGGAGCAAATTATCCAGAATGATTTTACTAGGAAAGCCGTATTAACTTGGACAAATCCTGCAAAGAAACCAGAAGAAAAACATTTAAATTATTTAGAAACTAAAAGATTGCGTCAAGCGATTTACAAGCTGTTAGACCAAGGGTTAGGGTATTATTTAATATTACTAGGCTTGACTTCTGGTGCACGTTTTGGGGAGTTAGTCGGACTAACAAGAAAGGATTTCGACTTTAAACATAACACAATAAAAATTGATAAAACATGGGGTTATGCAAAAAGGCATCCCGAAGGTTTTGGTCCGACAAAAAATGAAGCATCCATTCGTACGATCAAATTAGATATAAAAACAATGGCCACATTTAATAGACTCTTTGAGATATTACCGCCAAATATGTATGGGTTAGTTTTTTATAGCCCTGAGTCAAAATACAAAGTAATCAGTAACACAAATGCCAACAAGCTCCTTCGTAAAACCTTAGAAGGCCTCGGGATTGATCCGATTACAATGCACGGACTGAGGCACACACATGCAAGTGTCCTACTATATAAAAAAGTCTCCATAAATTATGTAAGTGAGCGATTGGGGCATAGTGATATCGAAACCACTTATAAGTACTATTCCCATGTGATTAAAGAACTTCGTGAAGAAGAAGAAAAACAAACGATTAGTACTTTTGAAAATTTGTAAGCTCAGAGACTTAGCTCTGAGCTTTTACTACTCTATAGCTAATTCCATTAAAGTACCCGTATGTACAAGTTGAGTTTAATACTTAAAAGTGTATAAACCCGTCCAAAAATAGGACAGGGTTAACACTTCATGTGACACTTTTTTCCATCCCGGTTATTGGTCACATGATAGCAAATATCATATAGAAGAGGAACACCACGACTCTTTATAAAAAATAGTTAATCCCAATAACAATCACTTCGATTGCCACGATAGCCAAGAGGAAATTCAGTTTCCATTTACTTTTTTTCTCTACATTTTCTAAATCTTCTTTGCTGGACATCCTACTTGAAATCAACCCTAGTATGTCATTACTTTTTTTATTAAGAGCTTCCATATGTTCGTGCCACTGTTGGAGTTCCCGTTTCATATTCTCATGATGTTCAAAATGTTTTGCGTCCGAGTATTCTATTTGCTGGGTAATTTTATTGATGAGTGCTTCTTCTCGAACCGTCAAAATAGTTTTGATCGAATCTGAATGTCTTTGAAACATTTCTTCGTATCGCTTATGCATCTGTTTCAGCTGATTTTCCATATCTTGAAGGGCCGCCATATGAGAAGCAATTTTTCCTTCTGTTAAGGCTAGCTTTTCTTTTGTTAGCGTGACATAGGCCTCGTTTTGCTTTAGAAATTGTATATTTCTCTCGTCTGAATTCGATAGTTTCTTTGTAAATTCGGTTACCTCGCTAGAAACATTTCCAATAGCTTGTAACGTGTGACCCAGCAAATCCTTGGTCCTATTCTCAACAGTTTGCTGCAATTCTAACGTTCTTTCGTTAAATAACTGAATGCTCTTTTGCAGCTCTTCATAAACAAATAATAGCTGAGTCCTTTCTAACTCTAGGAAATCCTGGTTTTTTTGAATGATATGGTTTTGCTTTTCTTCCAAATAGCCTTTTATTTCCTTTTGTTGCGATTCCATCTGACGAAATAACATACTCGCTCGGCTACTTATATTTTCGGCTTCTTTTTTAAAATCGTTTGAATGGCTTACGGTTATTTCAATGAAACTTTTTTCTAGTTTTTCGATTTTGTCTTTAAAATCATCATAAAAAACATCTTCATTTAACTTTTTTAATTCATCGACTGCCCTATCGTATTCACTCTTCGTTGGTAAATGTGTTTTCACCATATGATTTTTCGCCTCAGTTTAAAGATTCAATTATTTTCTTCCCGTCCTGTAATAAAAGCTGCAGATACTGCGATGCAAGCCAGCGTTCCTTCTCATCTCCGTATAGAAAATGATACTGCAGCTCCGCTTTATAATTCATCCAATGCTTAATAAAATAGCTTTGTAACTGTGTCGCATGTTCCCGGTCTTGATTCCACATTTCTAAGATTTCTTGATAGTGGCTTTCAAACCTTCCCTTTTCCTCCTGGTACATTACAAACAGCTTCTCTCGTTTTTTCTTTCTCTCCTCGCTTACAAACTTTAAATCTAAAACCTGTTTCTCCAAAAGTTCTACCTGATTTTTCACTTTATTATAGATGGGCTTAATGAGGTGATTAAAATTTTGATACATCACATTTACCCAATCAAATGCATAGTCCGTCGTCTCATAAAAAGCCTTCTTATAGGTTTTCTCAAACCTAAAAGCATCAAACATTTTTTCAACTTTCGGAATCGGATAAAGATAAGGCAGCTCTAACTGATGGGTACCTGATATTTTTAAGATGCTCGCTTCTTGTTTAATTGCCCTTAGTTTAGCATCCAATTCCTTTTCCAATCCAAGCTGTAATTTGGATGCCGCTTCATTAATAGCACTTGCTTTCCGATCACTATCCGTGTAACGAATATTTTGATGAATCCGGTGCATAATCGCATCAGGATTTACATCTTGAAACCTAATTCTATTCATGAAGTCTTGATAGAGGTCTAACTCCTTACGTATATGCTCGTATTGTTGAACGTCCGCTTCCTGTTCCTGCTCAAACATAAAAGTTTGTCGTTCTATGAATTTCTTATATTTATCTATTTTATCTTGCTGCTGTTCCAACTCTTGTTTACTTGCTTCTTCCGCTTCTTTGTACAATCCCATTAAACGATTGAAAGATAGTTCATTGACTTCCACATTCTCTAAATCCTCTTGCAAATTCTCCAAAATCTCTGCTATGATATATTTCATTTTTTCGTATAAAAAAGGTTCTTTTTCCCGAATCACATTCCAAGAATTACCCAAATCAATCGGATAAATGGTTTTAGAAAGGTCGAGATCCATCTTCAAAACACGATTTAAAACCTTTGCATAATCAGCAATTAAGTCGTCTGCTGAGACAATCAGGCCGTTCTGGATTTTTCTTCGAATGTTATCCAAAGATAATGCCCGTGTAGGGATGACACGAAAATTACTAAGTTGCTCATACCAGTTTTTGATCCCTTTTAAGGTATATTGCGTAAAGGCAGTTAGTTGTGTCGCATCGTCCACCAGTAAACAAACTTCACTTAACGGAAGCCAGTGTTTTATACATTGTTTTACGTGCTCTACTTCTTTTAATTCGGCAGACTCTATTCCCGGTAAATCTACAATATTAATATGAACATCTCTTTCCTCGAAAAAATAGAAAGGAATCTCAACCGTAACCGGTTCTACAGAATAAGCTCCTTCCTGTTCTACATTGAAACGAAGGGAGTGCAATTCTGCTTCTAATTGCTCTCCCGTTAGTCCGACTCTCTCATAATGATTTGGCAGTCGTAAATGGAAATATTCATCTTGCGACCGTTCATAGCGCATCACCGTTACCGTAGAGGACTCGCCTAATTTTCTCCTGCCCCTAAGCCACGTGGATAACTGCTCAAGCTTGTCCTGCTTAATCCCTAACAAATAGAGTATTACCGTCGTCTTCCCTACTTGGGTGGGTCCGTAAACTGATATCAACAGCTCTTTTGAATAAGTGGACTCCGAAATCTCTACATCCAACCTTACGAAATGGTCGATGAATTCCTTTTTCGCTTGAAAGGCCCATTCAAGTCGATTTTGATGAAATTTAGTGAATGTAGGATTCATTTCTAAAAGCCAACTCCTGCATCTCACCGCACAGATTTTGTAAGCGACTGATGCGATGGTCCAATTCATCCAGTAATCCGAAGTTTTTATCCGTGCCTTTTCTCGCGTGGTAGGTATCGATTAATTTCTCTTCCATTTTGTCTAGGATGTTATTAATCGTTGCAATAATAGATTCTTCTTGTGCGTTAGCAAACAAATGAAAGATTTCTTTCGATAGTTGGCTTCGCTCAAATTTATATTTTTCAATTCGTTCTGATCCTTTATTAATTGCAAGGCCGCTACCAACTGCGCCAACAATGAGTAATCCAATTGGTGCAGCCGCTGCTGATGATACGCCTAATGATGTTAACAAACCTGTCAAGGCACCAAATGTATTGACCGTTCCATCCAATGCATCAATTCCAAAAAAGATGGCAGCACCTTTTACCACAGTAGACGTAGATACAGCTAAATCCTGAAACTCCGCAATCAACTTGTTGGATTTATCCAAGATTTCGTTTTTTACATCTTGATCTAACCGATCAAATTTTTCATGTTCTAAAATGAGGCTGGCAACTACCATCTCTTGTGCAATCCCTACCGCCACAATTGGCAAAACTTTTAAATCGTCCCGAGTTAGTGTTATCGATAAGTCACTTACCCCTAAATTCATGTAACGGTCCATATTAGTTAACGCCGTCTCAATCACACTATTAGTATCCACTGCTGCATTGCTTTTTTCCAAAAGGTTTACAGGAGCAAGCAACGGGTTGACGGGTTTTTCGAGTTTTGTCTGAGTGGTTTGCGTTTGTAAGGAACGGGTTTCATTCGCAACAAAAGACTCTAAAGCATTAATTAGTCTTCTTTCTGCCTCCATCTCGTTTTTGCCTTTCCACTTTTCTTTAATCTCATTTTTAAATAGAAGCTGTTCTTCAAAAGTTCTCTGCTTGATAAATGCAGATTTAAACTTATCTAGAGGACTATATTTCTCTGATTTGATTGACTCATCCATTTGAACTGAACATTCGTTCACGTGCGCGGTAAGTGTTCTGTTTACGACATTCCTAACCTCTTTGGTTACCTTTTCGCGATATTGACGGAAGGCATCGCGAATTTCATATAAACCGAGTTGGCTGCTATTCTTCTCATTTTGCAGATGTTTTTTTAGGGTATCTGCTTTAATCGAGTTGATCTCCTCTTCGAATGATGATGATAACATAATGAGTTCACTCGTTAGAGAAGTCAGCGTATGCATCTGCATTGCATATCCGCTAGCATTGGTTAAGGAATACTGACGAATCGCATGTATGATTTTTTCCGGATAGTCCTTTAGATCCTCACTTGTCCCGGTAAAAACAAGCCGATCAGCTTCATTGAAAGGGATATTGTACTTACGAGATAAATCGTTTATTAAGTGCTCTCTCTGCTCAGGATTTAGTTCCTCCGCAAAAGATAGAGCAAAGACTGGGGCACTTTCTCTATAATCCAATGCTATTTTTTCAATCAATAATTGTTGATCCAACTGTGCCAGTTTTTTATGGTTAAAAACAAGCACAACTGACGTGGAAAGTTTTAAAAATGTCTCTAAGTACCTTTGAGATTTTTGATTTCGCTCTTTTTCAAATCCAGGTAAAAGAACTAGAGAAATTTCAGTATTGAAATATCGCTGTGGGAGGCGAACTTCAAGCCATAGCTCATCCATCTCATTATCTGCCGCAATCTGATTAAACTCTGATAACGTTACTTCGATATCATGTAGTTCAAACATGTTAGCATGGTTCCGAATGGCACGACGGACGAAATATTTAGGAAAACTGATCCCTTTTGTCTCGGTAAAGAGTACAGGTAATACTTCTCCACGTCCTGCATCGGATGGAAGTAATGTATCGTCTAATTCATATAAATGGCGAAGAATTTTTGTTTTTCCGACGCCTTGTAAACCGGTAATCGATAGGATAGTTTTGTCAATTGTTAACTTGGCCATGTTTAATTTAAAGAATAATTCTTTCATTTTCGTAAGTATGGCATCTAGTTCTGTTGTTTGTTTCACGCGATGTGCTTTTGCAATAATTTCATTTAAGGTTAAACGCATTTGGTCAATGACAATATCAGGGCTAGTACCCAAATGTGAAATGAATTTTACTGTCATAATCAATCCCTCTTTTAGATTAGTTTGTTAGTAAACACATAATTTTAATAGTAAAAGATACCATAACAATATTTTACCATTTCAGTCCCCTTTAGATGGAATAAACCTATTCATTTATTTTTAAACTTTAAAACTGTATAAGAGGGTGTCCCACTAAAGCCGTCATTCAACGACCTGTTGGGACACCCTCTTACCTGTTTATATATTCGCACAATTTTTTAATCGATAAGTACTTGGCACTTATCAATAAGGTTTGCTTTAGAGAAGTTGATTAGGAAGAAATGGCGAAACAGAATATGCAGCATATGTACGTGTGGTTTTATTAAAAAACAGACAAATACTGTATCCGAATTATACTGAGCACTTACTTGTAAAGCCTGAAGAAGACGGTAGAAGAGATTTTGATAATGTTATTGATAAAATCAAGTTTTTATGAAAGAACCACCTTAAGTAACATGTTACTATTAAGATAAAACAATAAATAAAGGATGATCTAAATGGAAGTCAGCCTTTCAGCAACTGGAACTTGGAAAATAGACAACTCAGAAAAAGAGTATTATGGTGACTTGTACCTAAATAAGGATGAAGGAGGAATAGCTCTTTATATTCGAATACCTAACAGTGGACCAATTATGAGTTTTTTAGAACTTCCACTTGAAATACCTTTTATTAAAGGCTCCACAATGAATGGAGCAAAAATAACTTTATTAGACTGTATAAGAATAAAAACTGAGAGTAGAGTTGGTTCAGAAGAAGTTTTTGGATATCAGGCAAATTATATGCTTGATGGCGTTGACTTTGAAACTACGGATGATATTAGATTTTCAAAAATGAGAATAAGCATACCTGGAATAATAGAATGGGGAGATATTTCCAATTATTTAAGGCCAAAATACGATGGTAAAAGTGACATTTTAATAGAGCTAGACATAACTGAACCAATAGAAATTTATTCTAACGATGAATATTCCTTATCATATTTTTTAGATTTCTCCTCTCCAGGTTTTAATCTTACTCAGGAAGAGATTACTTTAAAACAAACTCCTTATCTGATAGTTGAATCTAAGTCTCTTCAGCGATTGAAGTGGTTTATGAGTAAGGCCAAACAAATGAAAAGACTTATTGAAATAGCGATGGCGGAACCTTTTAGTTTTGATAAAGTGATACTAGAATCGCCTGAGATTTATTATGAATTTGATGATGATGTAAAACATAGTAGACCAATAGAGGTTATTCACGCTTTTAAAGAAAGCATCAGCAAAAATAAAAATAAGCGACGCAGACTTAGACATGATTTTCTTTTTAGTTTAAATGAGCTAAGAAATGCTAACTTCTCAAAATGGCAAGAAATATCATCAATCATGGAACCAATAATAGAGTTGTATATAGACAGTATATATAACGAGAAATTATCTATTAGTCGCCATTTTCAAAACATGGTACAAGCACTAGAAACATACCACTCACGTAGAATATGCAATACTTTACCTGATTTTAAGAAAAGGGTTGAACAGTTAATCTCTATTCGGCCTAAAGGCTTTAGGGATGAAGATAGAAAATTTTTACTAAATGGTAGTCATAAGTACGTAACTTTAAGAAGTCGTTTAGCTGATTTATTAATAGCAGACTATACTTTCTATTTTTATACTGTTGATATAAACCATCTTGACTTTCCCAAAGTAATTGCAGACACAAGAAATTATTATACTCATTATGATAAAAAGCTTGAAGATAGAGCTCTTAAAGGTGAAGACTTAATAAATGGTTTCTATATCCTCCGAAATATTTTAGAGTTTTATCTACTAAAAGAATTCGGTTTTGAAGAAGAATTTATTCACGAAAGAATTAGAGAAAGAATCAAGCCTATAATAATAAGTAACGATGTAAAGAAAGCCGATAAAAATAAACAATATTAGTAAATATGCTTTAAAAGCGCTCCTTTTGTCGGAGTGCCTGGTATTTTTTATGTAATCTTTCTAGGAAGTTATTTAGTGGTTGTAGACTGTGGCGAACTGCAACCTTTTTAATCTCTTGATTTTTCTCTCTGTGTAACACCAGAGATATTAGATGGCCAACCTTTAATCAACAAGTGCCTGTCATTAATCAAATTACTTTCCTAATATTGTCAAAGTGGGGAAAAGAACGGTATCAGACAGCAAACGGTCTAGTAAGTTTATTTCTTGGTTACCTCATTTTCCACCATGAAGAATTCTGGGAGTAACGAAGTTTGTATCTTTTGCAATGACAACCACGCGTTTCTCCCCTTTATTCTTCAGCTAATTCAACTTCCCAATCGTCACCAAAATCTTCTCCAAGAAGTTGAGCTATTTCACCCTCAGTATCATCATTTTCTCTTTGCTCCTTGAGATACTCAAACTCTTCAGCTGGAATGAACCATTTCCCACGATTGGATAATTGCTTACCTGAAATCTTTCCGTCCTTAATCCAATTGCGAACAGTTTCTGTTGATACGCCATAATAATCGGCCACGGTTTTGGTATCTATATACCTTACACCATTTTCATCTATTGTTTCCTCTGAAAGTCCAATAACAACTGGTTTTACAGCATGAGATGTGATTGGGTGATAACTGGCTTCAGAATCACTTACAACATCATCTGCATTTTCTGCTAAAAATGTAATAGTGGTGTCTTTTAACCTTACTGTAACAGAATGTTCCTTAAGCGTATTAATGGCCTTTTGCAAACGTAGGCTCTGCTCTTTTTCTTTCGTCCCCTTCAAAACTTCCTCCAAGTCGTGAATGACATCAGCAATTCTTGATTCTCCTTCATTAATCATTTGGCTAGCACCTCCTTATCCCTAGTATAACCAACCAACCAAATAAGCAAAATAAACCAAAAGATTAAAGCCACTCAAATTATATAGTCAATGCCTTTCCTCTCACAAAATCCCTTAGCTATTTCCTTATATTCCAGATCCCGGTAATCATCCCATGTATAAGTCATTCCCAAACGATGGATATTGTCCTTAAATCGTCTGAATGCTCCCTTTCCACGAATTGAGTTGAGTAATACATCCTGCATTTTAACATCCGAAAGGCTATAACAAAAACTTTCCATCATATCATACTCATAAATATCAAATTGAGAAGGAAGTGCAGCATACTTTCCAAAACTCTCTACTATATCCAAGGCTATTTTCACTTCATCTTGTTGCCATTCAGATAAGTGTTCATAGTCCTCACTATCTTCAGCAATTAATAGAGCCTCTTGTGAGACATGGACGATTTCACCAGTATCTAGATTAAGAAATGATCGGTTATCATCCGATTGCATTTCCATTCCCTCAACTATATCTTCAAGCTTCACCCTCATAGACATTTATCCCTTCTAAAAAATAGTTTCGATTAAATCCTTCATTCCAATTTTCTTATCTAACATTTTGAATTCCAATATTCCACAAAAGCTTGATAACCTTTTTCAGTTATAAAATATGGAATCAACTGCTCTCCCTTTAGCTTATATGAATAAATGGAGGGTTTACCCAACCGAAATGCTTTTTCTATTCTGTGATTGCCATCTATGATAGAAAATATTCCAGGACGGATTTCAGCTTGGACTATAATACTATCTATATTAACTGTAGGTAAATGGTCTTCATTTAAAGATGAATGATGTCCATACCACTTAAACCATTCATTAATATCTACGTATTCTTTATCAACAACTAGTTTCCCACAATGAATGTCTTCCAATATTCTAGATATATTAAAATGAAATACTCCATTTCGAAATATTTCATCGTTTTCCTTAGCAGGACAAGGAACATATAATTTCTTTAGACGAATTTTTCTTGATTGAGTCATCAATTCTATCCCCTTCCAACTATCAAGAACTCCTTCAAATGATGAATCGATGATATTACTTCAAGAAACTGTCTGCGTTTCTTTGAAATTTCTACATACTCCTCGTATATCAATTCTTCATAATCAAAACTTTGGTTGCTATCCATTGTATCGTAGTATTTTTTGTATAAAACGTCCATTACAGCTTCATTCTTTTGTAGTTTTTCTGATATAAGGAATTTTTGCTCCTTGTCTCCCTGATACACATAGATTTCTGAGCTAAGTTCATCTCCTCCTCCAATAATATACCGGGAAAGTTGATATTCAAATAAAAAGTAACTTTCATGCTCCATATAAATAATCATACAGTTTCTAACAGCTTTAGATAAACGATGAAAATCCCGATCATAATCGGAATTTGACTTAGTATTTATTACTATACCTGCTTTTTTACACTCTTTACAAAGATGTTCACGGTGACCTCTACCACTAAATTTTTCATTAGGCATAAAGTCCCCACATCCTTTGCAGAAATGGCCTCGTTTCTTACTTCTCACTCATAAAACTCCCCATTAATAGTTATTCAAACCTTACCTACTTAATATTTTATCACCTTCGTAAAACCAATACGCTATTAAGCATATTCATTCAGGAACATAGTTGATAAAGTAGATGAGGGAGAAATAAGTATGATTGTCCCTTGGCACTCTGCAGACTGCCTTTTCGATTCATTCGTTTGCGCCGCGGTCCCAAATTCTTGTTCTTATTTTCCTTCTTCTTCCCCATTACTAATAACCTCAAATCTTTATTCACTATTGCAGCATTGTTCAAACAGATTATCTTTTTCTAGCAAAAGCGAAACTCACTTTTTCCAGTTCATCTATAAATGCCGGACGCCTTTTATTTTTTAGTTTTAGCTCATCAATGATGTCAGTTGGCTGTCCTAGACTACAAGCCTTTCTATATTGTTTTATTATGGAAGCAACGCTTTGATATTGCTTCCGATTAGAAGCAGCTTCTGCTTCCTTTCGGATATATTCAATAAAAAGATTGTTCACCTCATCAGGGTATCTTTCTTCTAAATAGGGATAAAGTTCTGTGATCGTGGATGCCTTGGCTTTACAATATTCAAGAATATGCTCCGTTAAATTTTCTTCTTTTATAATAGAAAGGTATGTGTAAGAACGATTCTTTTGGCTTTGGAACCAGGCAATTATATTTTTTAATTTTACTTGCCATTCATCCGGTGAGTAAAGTCCTTTTAATTCTGCATAATAGTTAAAATCGTCGTGTTGTAAAAACTCTAGTGCTAGTCTTTTTTGTTTATCAATGTCACCCATCAGTTTATACGCTTGATAACGATATTCTTTAAACTTTTTAACAGATCCATTACACTGGTTTGCTGCCTCTCTTTCCCCATCTAATGCAAGCTGAATGGCTTTGTTATATTCTCCTTTTTGCATTGCTTTTGTAATTGCCTGTTCACGAAAATAGGGGTGAACAATATTTTCTTCAATAAATCGTTCCGCTTTTTCATCCTCATCAAAATTTTCAATTATCTTTAGCTGAAGTTTTTTCAATTCAATTATTTCATAACTCGAACGCCAAGAATCTGTAGATACGGTTTTCATCATTCTTGATAACCGTTCTTCTAATGTTCTGCGCAATTCCTCTGCTGCACAAAAGTGCACACATACCCTTAATAAATCAATACGCCACTCACACCAATCGTCATATCTTTCGTTCATAGCTTCTTTAATCAGCGTCTCAAAAAGCTCTGCTTTTTCATGTAATGGGAATTCATCTATTCCCTCACAAATAGCCCGATCAATCGTTTCAATACTCCAAGATATGACCATTCCAATTGAACCACTTGAATCATCTGCGTATTCTAACATTTCAACCGCATTCGCTAAGACGGTTATTCCTAATAAAACAGCTGTTTTGTAATTTCCTTCATCCGCTTTCGTTCGGGCTTTTTCCAAGACCATATCAGCCCCCTCAAGGGCGTAATCAACCTGATTCCATTCGATATAGCCCTTTCTACTAGCTCGACGTATATATTCTTTAATTAATCGATCACTCGATAAAAGTTCATTTTCACTTTTTGAATAGATAAATAATAGCCTTTTTTCAATATCCGGGCGTTCATCCGCGATTTCAAGAAGGATACGTATAAGTTCCTCTTTATCTAGACTTTGTAGCAGTGAGGGCAAGTCCTGCTTTATTTCCCCTGGTATAGGAACACCCTTCTGCTCGCGAATAGCAAAAAGGACTGCTGCCATATGTTTGCATAATTGATCGTAGTCGTAAGGACAGTCGCACGAAATTTCAGTAACATCCTCATTCTCACTTATAACCACATGTACATTATACATTTCCGTACCGTCGACACTTGCGACGTAATGATGTCCATCATCTGTTTCAAGACTAGTAATCAATTTACTGTGATAATAATCCAGGCCACGCCCAAGAATATGCTCCTGAAAGTAATTTTCAAAATTTGATAAATGCATCTCATTACACCCCTAGTGAAGATTTATTTCGTTTTTTTCAAACTCTTTGAATCATCGTTTATCATTAAAGAGTTCACAGGCACCAAAGTACCCATGTAATTAAGGAACCGTGGGAAGAGATGAGAAAAGACAATTGATACCTATGAAAATTTACAGGCTTATTTGAAGTTAAGATCATTGTGGTTTATGATATATGAAGGTTCCGATGCACGAACATCGACGTCAGCATCAGTTATTCGCGGTGCTGGTGGCTAATTTAATACTTGCAAGAAATAAGTAACTCACATTACTTTGCGGCCAGGTTATGTTACTTTTTTATAAGTAGATAGAAGTTCTAAGTCGCTTTGTAATAGTCTTATTATAATAATTGGTTACTCTAAGCGTAACTGTTCACAAACTTAACTTCCTGAATTTATATTTACAACAAAATAAGCCCAGTTAACTTTAGCTGGACCATGATAACAGTTATTTGAATTTCACCAGTAAATTATATGCTGCTGACATTTCTGTGTGATGACCATTTAATTTTCTCCAACTTCCATTAGTAACTGGCTAATTAGCTTTTCGGATATCCGAAACTTTTTCGAAACTAACAATTCTATCAGTGGTTTAATTTCATTAATCATTTCTTTTTGTTTCGCAAGTTTTAAAATACCAAAAAGACCTAATGGTTTTAGCATTAATGTTTCAGCAAAATTCCTTGCAGACTTTTCATCAATAATAACAATACTCACACCTAGTTCCTTGGCTCCAACGATTACTTCTAGCTCTCCTTTAATGCAAACGTCCATAAGACTTTACTACAAAACCTTGATCTTTTACTTCATGGACTTTTATTAACCCCTTAGCCACAGCATCTCTTAATTCTTGTTTCCCGATTGCTTGTTCACTACCTTGTTTCACAACTTCATTATAAACTTCTTGTGGAATATAGATATCAAACAGTTCCCACAGAAGATCAAGACGACCAATGATAGATAGCCCAATAATAGGACTAGTATTACAAATCGCTTTCATCTTGTTTTCCTTTACCATCTTCTTTTAGAATAAAATCAATCGTTTCATCATCTTGCTTTTTATGTTCCTCTGTATACTCTGCCCAATGAATATTATGATTAATT
The DNA here is from genome assembly GCF_052064465.1 of Niallia sp. HCP3S3_B10. Classification (NCBI taxonomy): domain Bacteria; kingdom Bacillati; phylum Bacillota; class Bacilli; order Caryophanales; family Bacillaceae; genus Niallia; species Niallia sp. HCP3S3_B10. The sequence continues at coordinate 25,971 of NZ_JBQHVO010000053.1, forward strand.
AAGATTTGAATAAAATCTGATATGCTTTTACCACCCAGTTCAGCTGCTCGTGCAAGTGTTATTTTCTCGCAGTAAACAAATACAAGGCTAGTGATATATTAACATCTTCATCAATTGAATTTACATGTGCCCCTTTTAGAAAAGGTATGAATTCAGGATTAATTCCAACTTTTGCTTTTGATTCATCCATAGCCAATGGTACATTCCTCCCTTGAACTCCTTCTATCATTACATTATAACAATTAATGAATACTAACAGAAGAAATCTATTCGTAAAAGTCATAAAGTTACAAAAAAAACAATTAACCATGTTCAAAATAAGACCCATTTAGTTGAAATAACATCTCCGAATTGTATTTCAGGTCGGATTTCAGCTTGGACTAAAATACTATCTATATTAGATAGACGATGAAAATCCCGATCATAATTGGAATTTGACTTAGTATTTCTTACTATACCTGCTTTTTTACACTCTTTACAAAGATGTTCACGGTGACCTCTACCGCTAAATTTTTCATTAGACAGAAAAACCCCACATCCTTTGCAGAAATGGCCTTGTTTCCTACTTTTCACTCATAAAACTGCCCATTAATAGTTATTCAAACCTTACCTAATTATATTTTATCACCTTCGTAAAACCCATACGCTATTAAGCATTACTAATTTTTCTTGTGTAAAATTTGTGTAAAATGATTTAAAAACCTACCTTAGTCAGCCGTCTTCCCACAAAACAAAAAACACCCACAAACATTGATATATCAACATTTGTGAGTGTTTTATCGTTTCTTAAATTAACTCGCTTTTACTTGGAGATACCGGTGGTCGGGGTCGAACCGACACTCCAGAAGGAACACGATTTTGAGTCGTGCAGCGGTTAATTTCGAAAGAGGAACGAACCCCTTTCCGTTGATATATCGTTAATTTGAAGCGTGAAGGACGTCACACTATTCGTATTAGTTCATATTATTCGTATTTTGCACTTATAAAACGTTGAACGTTTGTCGTGCGAATCAATTATAATGCAATATTAAACGATTAGCGCCGTTTATGTCAACACATAAACCAAAATCGAACAGCAACATACACTGTCCCGAAGATAATTGGTTTATAATGTGATTCTCCTACACCTATTTTATGCCTTATTTAGCCGAGATTTTTCGTAGCAAAGTTTTCTTCAACTACAAAAAAGACGTCCCACGTAGAACGTCCCTTAATCACGATGATTTTACTGTTATGAGTGTGAAATTTCAAATAACATAATATTTTTTATACCCATATTTTCTAAAAAACTAAATGTTTGAATCATGTCTAACTTTACAATAGTGCTTATTTTTTTCACAAGCAATACATTGTCTCGTTTCAAAATATGGTCTGTGAATGCAAGGATTACCCCTATGTTATTTTCATCGAAATTCTCCTGGGTTTTACCTTTAATTTTTTCTAAAGCACTTAATCGAAATTTCTGATCTTTATAATACAATTCCATTGAATTTCTCGCTTGGGCAAATAATTCCCGTAAAGAAGTCCCCAAGCCTCTTTTTACAAATATAAACAAACTATTTTCTGTTCTAAAATCTACTATATCACACGCTTCCGCTTTATCTTGACCTCTGATATAGATATGATCTCTATGCATTTGTACGAGGTCTTTTGTCCCGCATACTTTTTCGATATAAGAATCTTCAGTTTCCAACTTTTCATTCGAGTGATTCCATTTGTGTAAATCGAACCCTTCTACAATATAGTTATCTAAAATTTCCGCTACTTGCTCATTGGCGATTTCAATTAAATCTTTACTTACTTCAAACCATTTTTGGTCTATTAAACAATAATTTTTGTCATTATCAACAGTATCAACCATCAAAAAGACTTTAAGCTTATCTGTATATTTAATTCCACCGTCACTATCTTGACCAGTAATAGTTATTTGATTTAAAAGCCTTTCGTCAAACTCCTCGATACCTATATCCATTAAGAAGTCAAAAATTGCTTCTAAGTTTATATCAGTCAGTCTAATCACATTTGATTTATATGTAATTACATAATAATCAGTTAGGATAAATTCCCTTACATCTGAATAGGAAATAATTATATTTGATTCAAGGGAATCGTATATTTTTTCTCTATATCCTTTATATAACATAATTAGGTTATTATTTAATTTTGCCCATAATTTCGTTAAGTCTTCCTTGTTCTTGACCTCGGAAAATCCTTTATATAAACGGAACTTATCTTCCCTTTTGGATATTTCATCTAAACTTACAAGTACTATATCAAGTTGGTCTAAAGTTAATGCACGATTTATTGTAAAAGAAGACTTCCCTTGCAAACGAATCTTAAACTTTCCGGTAATTTCAATCCCCAATTCATCTTTTAAATCAGTATCATTGATTTCTCCAAGAATTTCTTTAGAAATCTTCCCCCAATTAGTAGTATCAAACTCATAATTATAATACTCCTTGTAGACACTTTCTTCCTGTACCGTTTTTCCAGCTAAAGGCTTCTGCTTTATATACTTAATACGATTTGGTTCAATTATTTTACTCATAAGGTCTAAGCCGAAATCAGTAAAGATTGAATTTTGTATTACGTAATAACCGATTCCCCCGGTAAACGCATATGTATTTTCTTCAATAGTCCTTAATAAAACAAAAGAAGAAGTTTCGTTTGATGCATCTATGTTTTTGGGGTCTTCCGCTACTTGAGTAAGAATTCTTTCCCATTTTGCTTTGTTTACCTTTTTAGCCATAAAAAGTTTAAAGTTTGGATCTTTACAGGTTACTTCTTCAAACCCTTTATCCTTTAAAGATTTTATACAAGCAATTATGTCTTTAATTTTATAAATCGCAAATTTATGTTTTATATCTCTCATTATAATTCGCCCCAAGTTATTTAGAAGATAAACATATAATACCATAAATCTTCAAATTTTTTACAATACTATTACAAATACTTTATTTATTTATTTGAATATTAATATTTTCATAAATATTATCAAAAATCAAAACAAAGTGACGACCTCTTAAAAGGAAGTCACTTTTCGATATTTTTTATTCAATACGCCTTTCATTGGACTTTCTATTTCGAAATATATTGGGATTCCATTTCACGAACAATCATAACGGGCAATTTTACGATTTGTGCTATCTTGAAAATATTGTTCGGCATATCATTCCGAAGCATAGCCGCCGCCTTTTCCTTTCGTGATTCGAATTCATTCCAAATACTTTCGTCCCAATGTTCGCCCCTTGTTGCGTGAACTTCGAAATCAATTCCGTTCGTTATCTGTTCTGTAATATCAAAAAAGTGATGCATTTTATTCTGCACCGCCATTTATTACTTTTAGTTCCCGTTCAATCGCTTGTAATTCTTCGTTGATATCTTCGTCACTCATTTCTAAAAGACGCTGGTTATTGATTGTTGTTGTTTGATTAATTTCACGGCGTTCAACAAGAAGACCAAGCATTTTGACCGCCAATTCAATCGAACGGAAATCGCCCTTCTTGATATTCCTTTTTAACGCTTGCATAATATCGGGAATCTCGGATTCTAGTTCTTGAATCGCTAGTTCACGAACTGCCTGCTTGATATGCTGCTTTTGACGATAGCGATACAATTGACGTTCACTTATTCCGCAAGCGGCGGCAATTTCTTCGTAAGTTCTGCTGTTTCTATTGGCAAGTTCAACAACAATCTTGGCCTCAAGTTCAGTTAAACCTTCGAAAATATCCAAATTATTCACCTCCTAACGCTGCAACAATAGAACGTAATATTTGAAATTGTTTCCGAATTTCTTCATTTGTCGTTTCCTTCAAAGGCTTTTTACTTCGTACCTTTTCGAACTTCGCCAAAAGTAAATTTGCCCGACGTTGTTCCAATTCTTCCGCTTTTGAAAGAACGGGCTTTGGCTTCGGATTCCTTCGTTCAAGTTCTTCTTCAAGTTGCCGACGCTTTTCCCACGTTTCAATGAATGCCTGTTCTTCCCTCCAATTTAATTTTGTTGTATCAATCCCGTAAAGCATAATACTTAATTTAGAAAGTAGTTTGTCAGTTTCTTCCCAACGTTGTAAATCTTCACTTCCAGGCATTCCGATCACCCCCGTTTGATAGAATGCCAATTTCTACACGAAAAGACGAAAAAATAGGCGTAACAAACAAAGACGGCGACAATCATTTTTAATTGTCACCGCCGTTCAACCGCTGAAATTCCGCTTGTAGTTCCGCCATTTGCTTCGCTAACAGCTTGAAATCTTCGCTATGAGTAGAAATATATTCTTCTTGTTCCTTTTTCGCTTCATGATAAGGCTTCATATAGTCATTGACCGCCTTTTGACGTTCTTTTTGCTTGGCGTCTTCTTTACGCTTTAATTCCGCCATTCCTAACATTAAAAGTTGAATTCCATTCAAGGAAGACGGGTCTTTTCGATATTGTTCCCGCAAATATTCGACCGAGTCGGTAGGCGTTTCTTCTTTAATAGGATTTCGCTTGTTATAGCCGTCAATAATATCGTCAAGCGGCTGCCGTTTGGCTTTTTCATAACGTAAATTGTCAAATTCGTTTAGTTTCATAGTTTATAACCCCCGTTATTTCGTTTTTTATATCGGTTTAGGTTTTCCAATGCAATTTCAAGGTGCTTCGGACGTGCTTTGTTTACTTCGGAAGGGGTCACGCCGACAAACTCGGAAATTTCTTCGGCGGATTTCCCTTCGCCTTTCATTGAAAGAATTTTTTCTAACGTTTTGACTTGATAATCCAATTGTTTCACGAAGTATTCAAAAGCCGTCATTTTTCCTTTAATCAATTCGAATCACCTACCCAATACGGTAAGATTCCTTTCTTTACTGCGGCTTCTTGCGTTTCCTTCGACAAACCAATTGCCGTTGATTCTTCGATTGTTGAACCGTACAATCCAATCATGATTTGTTCGGGATAGATTGACGGAATATTTACGCCGCCTTGTATTTCCCTTTCGCCAAGTTCTCGCATTATAGCGTTATAATCGTCATTTGCTGTGTCTATTTTCTTCGCTGCTTGCCCAATCTTCGCTAATGACTTGACGTAAATTTCACGGGCTTTTAACGCCTCTTGAACCGCTTTATTTACTTCGGCTTGAACCGTTTCGACCTGTTTTTGTCGCCATTCACGAACCAACGGAACGGAATCCATAACAACAGATTTACGAACGGCTTTCACCCGCTGGATTAGTTCGTCAATTTCCTTGATTTCATTTTTCTTCGCTTCAAGAAGTTCCTTTGCTTTTTCAACGTCTTGTTCGTCAACATCCCCGAGTGCATATGATTCAATAGTTTTTTCGATTGCTTCAAGGATCTCATTCATTTCGCTTTGAACGGCTGCCTTCTTATCTTCAAGTTCCTTGATACGTTCATTGACCTTCGTTAATTTCTCATTTTCAAATAGTATCATTTTTCGATTCCCCCAATGTGTTTAATTTTCAATAATTTGAACAAATGCCTTTGCCTGTTCTTCGCTTATTCCAACAAGTTCAAGGAATTGCTTCGTTTTTGTTGCCGAAAGTTTTCGCCTTCCAGTTTCGCAGTTTGAAATATATTGCTTTGTGACGTTCAAATTTTTCGCAACTTCGACCGCCTTGAGGTTTTTGGATAGACGAATCATCTTTAACGCTTTACCGTAAAGTTGAAAATCGCTTCTCATGAATTGACCCCCACTATAAAATTGTGATTGTTATATTAGTAAACTTGAAAGACCAAAAAATAAAAGACGCTATTCCAGCGTCCCAATTAAAGAAGTTGAACGTATGCAACACGAAAAGCCCGTCTTAGTTAAACTACAAAAGAGGTGTTTCCAGCCCAACTAACGCAACAAGAAAGGCGACTGGCAAACCTTCCTGTAATACAAGTAAACAAAACGCCTTCCCGACAAGTATCTTTTTGAAAAAATTTTTATTTTTTTTCAATGCCGTGAAGTATCCGTTTCAAGGTTTCAATTGCCCGAAGTTCTTCGTCAGTTATGTTAAAGCGATAAAGAATCCTTTGTTCCAATCGCTTTGAAATCGCCAATTTGCCCGATTCGATTGCGGATATTGCTTGACGTGAAACGCCGACTTCCATTCCGAATTCCTCTTGATTAATTCCAAGATTGACCCGTAAGATTCTAACGAAATAACCGTCCATAACCGCACCCCCGAACGCTAGAAATTTGCTACTTAAACGACAAAAAAATAATCCCGCCAATAAGACGGGAATATAAGAACGGCAAATCAACAAAGTTGCCGCAATATAGGGGAATCATTCGAAAATGAATGTTAATATGAAACGTTGGTCTTATCGCCTTATTCGTAATTTAATACGACAATATGAATTCGTTATTATCGTTAATCTTGGCGATATAAACGTATATAACGTTTTATAACTCGAATATCTTTGTCGTTATTATTAATTGTCTTTGTCACTTTGTTCCAAAGCCAAGCAAGCTATGCTTGCAAGACTTCATGAGTAACAATGTTAATTGTTACGAATGAAGACTTTTTACTTGATTCGAAGTATTGTTATCGAAGATTCGTTGAATCTTAACGTAATACTAACGTTATAGCGTTATTCAATAATTAATATAGCTGCCGGAATCGTTAACAAGGTCGTTCACAAAATTTTAACATTTAAGTAACACTTGTAACATTTTTGTAATATATTGAACGACTGTTTGACGATTTTAAGCATAGGCAGCACCCGTCCGCCCCGCTTGTGACGTCATGACAATTTTGTCACTACCTACGTTTGTAACGATACGGGGACAATGTTCAACTTCATAAACAAAAAAAAATACCCGCCCCATAGGTTAGAATTTAGGACGGGTTTCGTTCTTCCGCTAGGGGTGAACGATTGCTTGAAGATGTTGGCAATATTATAACAAATTTTTGTCGTCAATTTAAAGTAATTTCGATAACATTTCCTTCTTTAAAATCGTCGTCCCAAGTAATAACGACTTCCCAAGGCGGTGCGGTATTTCCAGCGATAATCATTACAGTTTTAATTGTGTGACCTGCGTTTATAGTCGAAGGAATAACGTCCATAAGTGGGGTAACTAATCGTTTAGAACCGTCGCCTTTCCTATCGTAATTGTAAAATTCTACTTTGACGTTCCTTGCTTCTGCTTCGCCAATATTACGAATGATAAATTTGTCTTGCATTCGTTTTGAACCCATTTCTTTGGTTCGCTCAATCGAGAATTTCGCTTTCTTTTTTGCTTCAAGCCGTTCCTTTTCTTTGCGTTTTGTGATTGTAGTTCTTTGATGGTTGAGGATCAAAGCGTAAATTCCCGAGATAGAACCGACAACCGATAACGCAAAACTAACCCATTGAATCCACGTAGGCAAATCGAATTCCCCCTTATGTAAAATTATGTATCTATCTATTTCGATTCTATCAAACAGTGAAAAGCGTGTCATTTCTTGTCCGTTTGCTGCCCGTACTTTTCGAAATTATTGCGTATATTTTCTGAACGCCTTCTTCCGTTGAAAAAAGGGGGTAGTGGGGCGGTGGTAGGGGTTGAATATTTCCGAACTTTTACACGCAAATATTATTTATTGTTCTTCATTTAATAGGGCTTTGTAGCTACCTAAATGGTTTCATATCTTATAAGTATTGACACCGATTTAACAACGTAATAAAATTAAGGTATCCAACGGTGTCATAACTTAGTATCAAAAGTAATAGGGGGAATTGTAATGAAGTACGGATATGCAAGAGTTTCAACAATCGCCCAAGACTTGGAAGCACAACTTCAAGCGTTGGAAGCGGAAGGTTGCGACAAAATATATAAAGAGAAATTTACGGGAACAACGAAGAAGCGTCCAGAATTCGAATCTTTACTTGAAGTATTATCGCAAGGTGACACGCTTGTTATTACGAAATTAGACCGCTTTGCAAGGTCGGCAATCGACGCAATGACAACAATCAAAGAACTATTCGATCGTGGCGTAAAGGTACACGTTTTGAATATGGGAATTGTCGAAGATACGCCAACGGGACGATTAATCTTCAACGTTATGAGTTCATTCGCCGAATTCGAAAGGGATATGATTGTAACAAGGACGCAAGAAGGCAAAGCAATAGCGAAGCAGCGGGAAGACTTTCGAGAAGGAAGACCGAAGAAATTCACGAAGAAACAAATCGAACATGCCCTTTTATTGTTGGACGAAGGGCATTCATACAAGGAAGTTAGCGAAACCACGGGAATATCGAAATCAACGTTAATAAGGGCGAAGAATAAAGTAAAGGCGGCGAAATAAATCGTCGTCTTTTTTGTGTGTCTTATCGAATAAAATCGCCATGCCCTTCGAATCCTTGTCGTTGCTGGGAATGTTCGTGTTTAGCTTGTTGAATTTTTCGGACGCTTTGGGACGTAAAAAGGGCTTCCAGCGGGTTTTTGAAGTGTTAATTCCGGCGTTATTCTGCCGATTTCAGCGAATTCGAACGTTCCCCTATTTCTAACCCTTCGAAGCTAAAACGAAGCCCACAACGCCAAAAACGAGCCCCCTTCCGCATATTTTTTTCCCTTTGATAGCTATTCGAAACTTGATTGTTATTATTAAACGTCATTCGAAGGGAATGCAGCGCCAAAAAAGGACGCTACACGATGAACCCCCTCCATACATTTGTTTAACTCGGTTAATTTGCTGTTATTGTTTTTCTCCTTTAATTAAATGAATTGCGATTCCAATTCTTTATTTAATTCATTCAAGTAACCACTTGAATATTAGTTGAGAAAAGGGTTATAATACATTCAAGTAAATATTTGAATGAGAATGAGGTGAGAAAATGAAGAAGAAGGATACTTGTGAGATTTATTGTTATGACGAAGAAAAGGTCAATCGAATACAAGGGGATTTACAAACAATTGATATTGTTAGTGTTGCCCAAATGTTAAAAGCAATCGCTGACGAAAATAGAGCAAAAATTACCTATGCTTTATGTCAAGATGAAGAGTTATGTGTATGTGATATAGCAAATATTGTAGGTGTTACAGTTGCAAATGCATCCCATCACTTGCGAACTCTTCATAAACAAGGTGTTGTGAAGTTTAGAAAAGAAGGAAAACTCGCGTTTTATTCGTTAGATGATGAACACATCAGACAGATTATGATGATTGCATTAGCACATAAGAAAGAGGTGAAGGTCAATGTCTGAACAACAAGCAAAACTATCTGAACAAGAAATGAAAGCTTATCGTGTTCAAGGATTTACTTGTACGAACTGTGCGGCTATTTTTGAAAATAATGTTAAAGAATTGCCAGGTGTTCAGGATGCGAAAGTTAACTTCGGAGCATCTAAAGTTTATGTTAAAGGTACGACAACAATTGAAGAATTAGAAAAAGCAGGAGCATTTGAAAATTTAAAGATCAGGGACGAAAAAGAACAAAGAGTTGAGCGAGAACCGTTCTGGAAGCAAAAAGAAAATATTAAGGTATATATTTCAGCCGTTTTGCTTGTGATTAGCTGGTTTTTAGGTAAGCAATTAGGAGAAGAACATATTATTCCAACGATTGGTTATGCAGCGTCCATCTTAATTGGCGGATATTCACTGTTTATTAAAGGTCTTAAAAATCTAAGCCGGTTAAAGTTCGATATGAATACGTTAATGACGATCGCCATTATAGGAGCTGCAATCATTGGTGAATGGGGCGAAGGGGCAACCGTTGTTATACTGTTTGCTGTCAGTGAAGCTTTAGAGCGTTATTCTATGGATAAAGCTCGTCAATCCATTGAATCGTTGATGGATATTGCTCCAAAAGAAGCGTTAATTCGTCGTGGTAATGAAGAAATGGTCGTCCACGTTGAAGATATTCAAATTGGCGATATTATGATTGTTAAGCCTGGTCAAAAGTTAGCGATGGATGGATTGGTCATTAAAGGCACTTCTACGCTAAATCAGGCTGCTATTACTGGTGAAAGTGTTCCAGTAACAAAAAACATTGATGATGAAGTGTTTGCAGGAACCTTGAATGAAGAAGGGTTACTTGAAGTTAAAGTAACAAAACGAGTCGAAGATACCACAATCTCGAAAATTATTCATTTAGTCGAAGAAGCTCAAGCAGAAAGAGCACCTTCTCAAGCGTTTGTAGATAAATTTGCGAAATACTATACACCAGCAATTGTTATCCTAGCTCTTTTAATTGTTGTGGTACCTCCTTTATTTTTTGGAGGGGATTGGAGCAAATGGATTTATGAAGGGTTAGCCGTGTTAGTGGTTGGTTGTCCGTGTGCCTTGGTTGTTTCAACTCCTGTTGCTGTTGTTACTGCCATTGGAAATGCTGCGAAAAATGGCGTTTTAATTAAAGGCGGTATCCATTTAGAAGAATCGGGAGCCCTTAAAGCTATTGCTTTTGATAAAACAGGAACATTAACAAAAGGTATTCCTGCTGTGACCGACATCTTAATCTTTGGTGGAGATCAAAATAACTTGTTGTTAACCACGGCAGCCATTGAAAAAGGATCCCAGCATCCTCTTGCTTCAGCGATTATGAGAAAAGCAGAGGAAAAGGGATTAAAGTTCAATGATGTATCAGTCGATGATTTCCAATCTATTACTGGTAAGGGCGTTAAAGCTAAAGTAAACAACCAAATGTACTATGTTGGAAGTCCGAATCTTTTTGAGGAATTGCACGGAAGCATTTCAAATGACAGGAAAGAAAAAATCGCTGAAATGCAAACCCAAGGGAAAACTGTGATGGTGTTAGGAACTGAAAAAGAAATTCTTTTGTTCATTGCCGTAGCTGATGAAATGAGGGAATCATCCAAAGAAGTTATCGGAAAGTTGAACAATATGGGAATCGAAACAGTGATGCTAACAGGTGATAACCAACGGACTGCCGAGGCAATTGGAAAACAAGTTGGTGTTTCGGATATTAAAGCCGATTTACTTCCAGAAGATAAGTTGAATTTCATTAAAGAACTTCGTGCTAAACATCAAAGTGTAGCGATGGTTGGTGATGGCGTGAACGATGCTCCAGCACTTGCAGCTTCCACAGTTGGTGTAGCAATGGGTGGCGCTGGAACGGATACAGCATTAGAAACAGCCGATATTGCGTTAATGTCCGATGATTTAAGTAAATTGCCATATACGATTAAATTGAGCCGTAAGGCTTTGGCAATCATCAAGCAAAACATTACCTTCTCTTTAGCGATTAAATTAGTGGCATTACTTTTAGTCATGCCTGGATGGTTAACCTTATGGATAGCGATTTTTGCTGATATGGGTGCAACACTTCTTGTGACATTAAATAGCTTACGATTATTAAAGGTAAAAGAGTAAAAATTAGGTTTCATTAGCCAGGGTTTCCCTGGCTTTTTTTAATAATATTGAATACCTAATTTAACTAACTGATGCTGTAGGCGAGTAATTCGGTAGGGCTTAATGTTTCCGCCTTAGTTTGGGAATTACCATGATAAACAAAAACAAAAAGTTTCTAAGTTGTAAAAGTTGGCGTCAAAGCGGCGGTTTGTGACGCTTATCGTCAAATTTGCTATAATATACGCAAGAATTTTATTCAGGCGGTGAATTACTTTGAAGCAATACTTGAAAGACCGTCTTCTTGTTGTTTCGATCGAAGCACATAAGAAGATTATCACGGAAGGGGATTCCGTTGACCTGGCGTCTATCTATTACGAAGAAGGAACACCCCTTGACCGTGTTCATCAATACAACGCATTTACAATATTATCGAAATTACAATTCCCGAAGGACGAAGCAAGCGATCCCGCAAGCGATTCAACGAAGTTTCTTGACGATTTGGCAGCTAAACAACTTCCAAACGAAGAAATTATTCAATCATTGTTAAACTATCGGGAATCAAAACCACCAGTGTGAACTGGTGGTTTGCTCTGCGGCTAAAAGCCTCTCTTACCGGCCTCGGCCTTAAAGGCCCACTGAAAAGGTT
>NZ_JBQHVO010000054.1:0-37563 GCF_052064465.1 Niallia sp. HCP3S3_B10
CAGTAAAGAACCAATATCAAATTAATGAAAAAGTGTTAAATTTAATATGGATAGGTGTTTTATATATGTCTCATTTGGCTAGGTCAGTTCAGTCTTCCGCTTCTTTCTTAATTTGCTTCTTGTAATAGTATCTCAAACTGCTCTCTCACCTGAGGCACAGAGAGACCAACAATAATCTGGATAGCCTTACCGTTCCTTACCACTCCATGTGCTCCTGCAGCCTGAAAAGCACTGTCTGACTGTAATTTATTCTCGTCTTTTACTGTAACCCTTAATCTGGTTGCACAATTCATAACATCTTCAATATTTCCAGCTCCCCCAAGTGCTTCTAGGAAGCTTAGAGCTTTATCAGAGAAACCAGCTCCTCCATTAGCAGACGCAATCTTTTTCTCTTCCTGCTTCTCTTTAAAGTCTTTTTTAGAATATAATTTCGTTTCAGATATACTATCCTGTTCTCTTCCTGGCGTTGCAATATTTAATTTTACAATCAACGTTCGGAATACAAAATAATAGATAAATGTAAACACTAGCCCAATGCCAATTTGAAGTAAATAGGTTGATCCGTGTGATGAAAATAGCGGAATCCAGTTATTACTTGCTATTTCAATTAAACCACCTGTCATTAATCCTGTTATTCCAAATGCATACATGGTTGCTGACATCGTAGCAGCTAAAAGAGCGTGTATTCCAAAAAGCAATGGTGATATGAATAAAAAAGTAAATTCAAGCGGCTCTGTTATCCCTGCCACTACTGCCGTTAAAGTTGCTGGTATTAATAGTGACGCAACCAATTTCTTTTTCTCTGGCTTGGCAGTTGCATAAAGAGCCAATGCGATTCCAGGCATAGCGAAGATTTTAGCATTGCCGTACATAGCAAATCCACCTTCTGGGAATAACGCCTTCAATGATTGGGTAGAAGCAGCAAAATCCGTTAAATGTTCAATCCAATAAATTTTAATTCCGCCTTCAATAATAGCTGGTCCATAAATAAATGGTGTCCAGATAAAATGATGAAGACCTGTTGGAAGTAATATTCTTTCTAAGAATGTATATAACCATACTCCTACAACTCCTGCTCCTCCTAAAAACGATTGCATGGATGAAATTCCTGTTTGAACCATCGGCCAAAAATAAGAAGTAACTATAGCTAAAGGAATCATTACAAAAAATCCGATAATCACTACATAAGATGTACCTTGAAAAATACCTAACCAATCTGGCAATTTTTTATCGAAGTAACGATTGTGTATAAAGACCACAATCGACGAAATCAGGATAGCTCCAATAATATTTGTATCTAATGTTTTTATTCCTGCGATTGTTGTCAATCCAGTTCCTGATCCAACTTCTGCTGAGAAATCAACTCCAAAATTACTTCCCCACACTGTTAATATTGCATTAATAAAATAATTAAAAGTAAGATACGTAATAAGTGCTTCCATACAAGCCCGTGCATGAGCCTTTTTAGCTAATGCAATGGGAATTCCAATTGCAAATAACAATGGCATTTGTCTCAATACAGCCCAAGCACCTTCGCCAATAATAAACCAACATTGGTACCAAATACTTTCGGGATCTGCTAACGAACCCATAATTAATGGATTTTTAAAAAGGATTGTTAACCCAATTACTACACCAGCAAATGGAAAAAGCAGAACTGGTACATATAATGCACCGCCAAAACGCTGAACTTTTTGCATCATCACTCAAAACCTCCCAATTATTTTATGTAATTTTCAGATTATAAAATTTGCTAACGCTTTCATGTGTTAATATTAGCTTATTATAACCTCATTGAATATACGAAGTAAGCAAATTGCACCTAATCACTACTTTTGTGTTTTTTCACACCAAGTAAGAATTTTCCCACATAATGAACTTTATTACTTCAAAATTAAACATATATTGTAAATATGAATTTTAGACTGGAGTCCTGTACATGTTACAAAAAATGAATGCTTTTCTTGGAAAGTGGATGCCGCTGTTAACCCCTGTGAGTGTAGTCATAGGTGTATTACTAGCTGGTGTATTGAATCATGTTGCTTTCTTAGTACCATGGATTTTTGCGGTTATGACTTTTGTAGGTAGCCTGACATCTAACTTTAAATCGGTGAAATATACAATTACTCACCCGCTATCTTTACTGTTAACACTGGCAATTCTTCATATCATCACTCCTTTATGGGCTTTTATGATCGGACATCTATTTTTCCAAGGGGATGCCTATACCATTACCGGTCTTACTTTAGCGGTTGTTATTCCAACTGGGATTACAAGTGTTATTTGGGTTAGCCTATATAAAGGAAATATTGCACTAACGCTAGCTATTATCTTGCTCGACACCCTGCTTTCTCCATTTCTTGTGCCTTTGAGTATGAGTCTATTCGTTGGAGAGGCTGTACAGCTAGAGGTTTGGGGAATGATGAAGGGGCTACTTGGAATGATTGTTTTGCCCTCGATTGCTGGTATGGCTTTTAATCAATTTTCAAAGGAAAAAGCAAAAGTATGGAATCAGACACTTTCTCCCTTTTCCAAAATTGGCTTAGCGCTTGTTGTTAGTATTAATAGTTCTGTCGTGGCCCCTTACTTGCGGAATATTGATAAAAAGTTTTTTCAAGTGGCACTTACTGTTTTTATCATTGCATTATCTGGTTACCTTTTTGCTTGGATATTAGGAATTTTAACGAAACGAAGCAAAGAGGAGATCATTGCCATGATTTATTCTGGGGGCATGAGAAATATTAGTGCGGGGGCAGTGCTAGCTGTAAGCTTCTTCCCACCTGCAGTGGCCGTTCCCGTTGTTATCGGCATGCTATTCCAACAAATTTTAGCAGCGTTATATGGCTACTTCATCAAAATAGTGTATGAGAAACCTTTCATTGGAAAAGTCAAGGAAGGGAAAATGTTGTGAATTCATTCAAAAGAAAAATGGGTAACTCTTTCTATAGAGAAAGTTACCCTACTTTTTCATTTCCATAATTCTCCTTTTAAATCCATCTCTCCTTTTTTCATCCCTGAAACAAAAGGATGCCCTTTTACATAGTATCGTAACGGTTTTGAAGTCCACTCTTCTTTATTGGGAATACCGATTCTTGCTGATTCTTCTATTTGTAATGGTTTTTTTCCATCCGTAATAAATAATGACGTTCCATTTATTACATTTCCATCTAAAGCTTTTGTGATTTCCATTGCTTTCGTTAATTTCCCAGGGCCATTACAGATTGTTACCCCTTTTGTTTTTCGATTACGTTCCATCCATTCTATTCCGCCAAGGGGTTCAATTGCTCGAATCAGGACAGCCTGCGGATCACCCACTTTTTTTGTTACAATATTTAGCATCTGATGGGTATGCATTGTGTAAATATAAATTGTCCCCCCTATTTTATACATGGATTCTAACCTAGGGGTGCGTCTTCCAGCATAACTATGACAAGCCATATCCTCCACCCCAATATAAGCCTCTGTCTCCACAATATAACCACTATACGAATGAGTCGGCGTCTGGTGAATAAGAATCTTTCCTAACAGTTTTCTTGCAATGTCTTCTGTTGGCTGGTTTATGTAATCAATCATTGTCCGTCTCCTCAATTATTTCTTACTAGTATACATTTCTTTTCCCCCAAAAAGAAAGAATCATCCCTTTGATTATAGAGATGATTCCATTTCTTCTGAATACCTATTGCTCAATAAGTTCTTTCTTTTTCGCTAAAGCAGCTAATCCTGCCTGATTCAATGTGTTCCACGGTTTATTAAAATGTGGTTGGAAGAAGAAATCGATAAATCCTAATTCTTCGATTGTCATTTTCGTTTGAATACATACAGATAATGTGTTCATCATCTGAGTAACATCTGCTTTTGAAATCAATTGTGCTCCTAAAATGTTTCTAGTCTCTTTATGGAAAAGAACTTTTAAGCGAATTTCATGGAATGTTGGCATAAATTCAGGGCGATCATTATCAATAACTTCTACTACTTCATAAGGAATATTATTATGCTTTGCAGTTACTTCTGTTAAACCAGTCGATGCCATATTCAATCCAAAAATATGCAATCCTGAAGTCCCTTGTGTCCCCATATACTTCAATGGATGCCCCGCAATATTGTGTCCTACTAATGTTCCCATTCGAACAGCATTTGTCGCAAGAGGGATATATACTTTTTCTCCTGTTGGATTGTAATTAACCGCACAGCTATCACCTGCTGCATAAATATCTGGGTTGCTTGATTGCATATATTCATTAATCTTAATCGCACCGTTAGGTAATATATCTACTTTTCCTTTTAAAAGATTCGTATTTGGTCTAAAGCCGACACATAGGATAACTAAATCTGTTTCATATTCCCCTTTAGTTGTGTAAACCTTTGTTACTTTTCCTTGGTCATTTCCTTCAAATTTTGTTACCGTTTGTTGTAAAGCTAAGTTAATATTGCGCTCTGCAAATTCAGCCTCTACCACCTCTGTAAATTCTTGATCTAAATACTTATTTAAGATGCGATCTTCGCTATCAATTAATGTTACGTTTTTTCCATTTAATGCAAATGCTTCTACTAACTCTACACCAATATATCCAGCTCCAATTACTGTCACGTTCTTAACATTCTTGGATCGCTCAATAATTTCATTTGCTTGATTATAGTTTTTTGATAGCAAAATATTATCTAAGTTAATGCCATCGATTGGTGGAATAATTGGCCAAGAGCCTGTTGTCATCACCAATTTATCATAATGATCAATCTTTTCTTCCCCTGTAGTTAAGTCTTTCACATGTACTTCCTTGTTTACTGTATCAACCTCTAATACTTCATGCTCCATATGCATAGTTGCTCCAAGAGATTTCAGTTCTTCTGGTGAGGAATAAAATAATTGACTAGCATCCTTTGCCACACCACCGACATATAAAGCAATTCCACAGGATAAAAAGGAAACATTGTTGTTTTTTTCATAAACTGTTATATCTATGTTTTTATTTAAATTAGCTAGCGTTTTTACTGCTGCTGTTCCAGCATGTGTACATCCAATTACAACTACTTTCATCGTTTAAAAACTCCTTTTGTAATAGATTATAATGTGAAAAACTTCACTTATTTAGTGAAAAAAATCACATATATTGTGATAGAATTCACATTTCGTTCACACCTTTATTATACATCGAATATTTCTTATTGCAACTATTTTGTGATAGAATTCACAAGAAAATTATCCCTTCCTATATTGCCCTAACTTTTTTGTATCATTCTTCACACATTAAAAGAGTCGCCTTAAACTGGCGACTCTTTTAATCATCAAATATTACTGCACTCGCATAGCCAAATCTCCTGTTTTCACCCAACCAACTCGAAGAATGACGAAATACAGAGGTAGTGTAATCACGATTGGAAGGACCATCCCTACTGCCACATAGATTAAGAATCCCTGTAATCCTTGTGTGGCTAAAATACTGATTGGGGCAATTAAAGAATTTAATCCTAATCCAGCCAATTCATACGTTGTCGTGAACCCAAATCCTAATGTAGCAATAGGGGCACAAATAACAGCTGCTACAAAAGGTGGAATGATTAATAGCGGATTTTTCACCAAATTCGGAAATTGCACTTTCGGTGTGATGATCGATTGAGCAAGAAATCCTCCTAAATCATTTTGGCGCAGAGACATTGCTGTAAATCCGACAAATTGTACGGTACAACCAATTAATGCTGCTGCACTTGAAACGGGATCCATTTGTAACGCGATTGCTAGTGCTGCAGATGATGCAGGAGTCATTAGTAAGATGCTCCATACTAACGAGATAACCATTGGTGCTACTAATGGAGAACCTTGAACGGAAGTCGTAATCTGGGCACTAATCCATTCCAACAATGGTGTTGTTACTGCTGCTAATCCAACTCCAGCCATACCTCCAACTAAGATTGCTGCAGCTGGAATTGCTACCATATCTAAGATAGTTTTTCCATTCACCCATTTACCAACATATGTTGCTACAACTGCAGCTAATACTGCACTAATTGGCTGTCCTGGAACCAATACCATTCCAGCATCTGTTGCATGTAAGGCATTTCCGCCAATGGTGCTACAGACCATTGCACTAAAAATTACTAATGTGTTTCCGCCTAATTGATAAGCAATTCCTGCTCCAAATGCAGGTGCTAGCAATACTTTTGCTACACCGCCAATGTGGATTAATACATCCCAGCCAAATGCTTTACCAATCGACTCCAACAGCAATCCCATTCCCAATGTAACAAGAACTGCATTAGACATTCCTGCTGAAGCTTTATACATTCGTTCCATAAAATACTCTTTGTTTTTCATCGTTCTCTTCTCCTCTATTAAAAAATAATTCTATATAATAAATTTAAAAGACTGTTTTCACCTATCTTGTTTTTTGATAGAAGTGGGTTTACACCATACTCGCAATTTCAAATAATTATAGAAGCAACAATCTTTACAAACAGCCAATAAAAACAAAAAAAACCTGTCCAATATTGGATAGGCACCTTCAAGTCTTTCAAACTGTTTAGCGCCTTGTTTTTTAATAACAAAAACTGGACTAAACAATTCCCGGTATAATAAAGAGGGATCATTTAATCCTAAGAGCATAATATGAGTATAATAATCGGTAATGTATTTGCTTTGATCTTCATGATATGCTCCTCCTAAACCGTTTAATTAGTGTGTAGTTATAATATCACCAATATTCTGAAAATGTAAATAATTATTTTATTTCAGAATATATTAAAGCGTTATCATTAAAATCAGAATGTAAAATTGTTTTTTTATTTGTGGATAAAATGATTAGTATTTCAGATAAACATGATCGATTTGAAGGATAGAATGGATATTATTTAATAAAATGAAGTTTTGTCAGAATATTTAACACAAAAAAAGAGTGGCTAGCCACTCTTAGATAATTTCTGTATTCTTTGTTTCTTTTCCGAAGAAAAGTACAACTGCAGCACCAATTAAAACAGCGATACAAAAAATGGTAAAGATAGATGGAATCGATACATTTTGTGCTGTTAAGTAAGGCACTAATAAAGGTCCTAAGATTCCGCCAACTCTTCCTATAGCTGCTGCCATCCCTGCACCTGTTCCCCGAACCTTCGTTGAATATTGTTCCGGCGTATAGGCATAAAGAGCTCCCCATGCTCCTAAATTGAAGAAGGACAAAAGAATTCCTGACGTAAGTAACATTGCTGTGCTATCAGCCAGCCCAAACATAAACGCACTTCCTGCTGTACCAACTAAAAATAATACTAGTACAAATTTTCTTCCTGCCTTTTCAATTAGATAGGCTGCAACTGCATAGCCTGGTAATTGTGCTAATGTCATAATCAAAACATATTCAAAGCTCTTAATCATACTAAAACCTTGTGAAACCATTACACTTGGAAGCCATAAAAACATTCCGTAATAAGAGAACACTACACAAAACCATAAAATCCATAGTGTTGCCGTTTGCTTCCGGTTTTCCTTTGACCAAACTGCTTGCATGCTTTCTTTAATCGTTAATTTCTTTTCTTTATCTACTTTTAAAAATTTCGGTGAGTCTGGTAAATGCAATCGTAAATAGATGGCATAAAATGCTGGAAGTACGCTAATTAATAATGCTGCTTGCCATCCATACTTTGGAATAACAAAATAGGAAATTACCGCTGCAAGTAACCAGCCAAAAGCCCAAAAGCTTTCAAGTAGTACTACCACTCTTCCTCGCTTTTCCTTTGGAACACTTTCCGCAACTAGTGTAGATGCTACCGGCAATTCTCCACCAAGTCCCATTCCAATAAAGAAACGTAGGATTAAAAAGATTGCTAATGAACTAGTGAAAGCTGACAATCCACTTCCAATCGAAAATAATAACAAGGTTATCATAAATACATGTTTTCTTCCTACTCTATCTGCCATTAACCCAAAAACAAGAGCTCCGACTGCCATTCCAATGGAATTCATGCTGCCTATCCAGCCCATTTCTTTTACCGTTAATCCCCAATCTGCTTGGAGTGCAGTAATAATAAAGGAAAGCATTCCGACATCCATTGCATCGAACATCCACCCTAGCCCTGCAATACCAAGCACTTTTCTATTTGATATTTCCTTTTTCATTTTATTCCTCCCAGTTTTTTCTTAGGCTTCCCATATGTATCCTATTTATGAAAACTATCTACTATAATAACACTTGTCAAGACATCCATCATTACATTTCATCTATTTTCTCCAAAATTTTTTAAAAGATTAATCAGTCATTAATTACTCTTTAAAGGCTATTTCCCAGTGGTAAATAATGGACTGATTCCATAAATAAATCCATAAATATAGGGTAAAAAAGCGTAACTATTACTTTATTCAAGATTTTTGAAAAATTCCCTAAAAAATTTAGTGTTTTTCTCTTTACTTTCTTCTAAATAAGCATAAAATGGTTCTTATGTTTGCAATTATTAAATGTAAAGGGGAGCTTAACTGTTGAGCGTTTCAACATCAAAAATACAAAATCAGTCTCTTTTTAATATATCTTGGCCATTGTTTATTGAACTTGCTTTACACATGGGGATGGGAGTTACCGCTACTTTAATGTTAAGCCATTATTCAGATGGCGCAGCTGCAGGGGTTGGGGTTGCCAATCAACTTCTTGGAATTTTTATCCTTGTCTTTAATGTAACATCTATCGCCGCTATGATTTTAATTGGACAAAAACTAGGAGCTAATGAGCTTCACAAAGCTAGAAGATTTTCCCGTTCTGCAGTTGGTCTAAACTTCTGGTTTGGAATAATAATCGCAGCCCTCGTTGTTGTCTTCGGTGAACATTTATTACAACTTTTTGATATACGCGGTGAAGTATTAGAATACGGATTAATATTTGTTCGTATATGTGGTGCATCCCTCTTCTTAGAATCTCTCTCTCTTGCACTTAGTGCTGTATTAAGAAGCCACGGTTTTACAAAAGAATCCATGATCGTTAGTGTTTTAATGAATGTGATAAGTTTGGTAGGTTATGCTATCAGTATTTTGGGCATTTTTGGTTTACCTATTACAGGTGTAATCGGGGTTTCCTGGACGATTGTTGTTGCTAGAGCATTTGCTGTTCTCGTCTTGGTTTATCTTGTTTATAAAAGAATTGCTTTAACTTTTTCCGTAAAAGATTTTATTAAAGTTAATAAACAAGACATTCGTGACATGCTATATATTGGAATTCCTTCCGCTGGTGAAAATTTATCTTATCAATTTTCGCAGTTAATGATCACTGCAATCGTTGCATCATTTGGAGATGCTTCTTTAGCGGCAAGAGTATATATTAGTAATATCTCTATGATCTGCTACTTATTTACTTTGGCTATTGCTGAGGGTACTCAGCTTCTTGTTGCTCGATATATTGGCGGAAAGCAATTTGACCGTGCCCTACAACGCGGGATCAAGACACTTAGACTTGCCATGATGATATCCTTAGCTGCAGCATTGGTAATGGCCATTATCGGTCAACCTATTTTAGAGCTATTTACAAACAACTATGAAATTATTGCTATCGGCTTGCCAATTTTATGGGCAGTTGTATTTACAGAGCCGGGTAGAGCAATGAATATTGTCTTAATGAGTTCTTTAAAATCTTCTGGAGATGTACGTTTCCCTGTCATAATTGGCATTATTTCTATGTGGGGAATCGCCGTTACACTGAGCTATGCCTTAGGAATTACATTAGGATTAGGATTACTAGGAGTTTGGCTTGCTCAAGGGATGGATGAATGGTTCAGAGGCATATTCGCCTTTAGACGTTGGAAATCAAAGCCTTGGGAAAGAGTAAGGGTTAATCGCGCAATGAAGGAGCATGCATAATTCATTTTTTCATAAGAGGCTGGGATATAAACATTTCAGCTAACAATAAACACGAACGTTTATGTGATAAGTCCGCATAATCGTTCGTGTTTTTATTTTAGAAAAGGGGTTAAAAATGAAATGAACTGGAGTGGAGGACGATCGACTCCTGCGGGAAATAGAGACGCTTTAGACCCCGCAGCGCAATGGAAGAGGGCACTGAAAAAGTCTAGTTCTCCAAATTAAATGAGGTTTATTTATTTGAAAGCAAATAATAAGTTGGTTTGGAGAGGTGTCCGCTCGACTCCTACGGGAGATGCGAGAAAGTCCGAGACCCTGCAGGAGCGTAGCGACGAAGCGGCTCGGCGCTCGCCCCGGTGAGTCGTGCGGTAAGCCTCGGAAAACAAAAGCCTACACTAAGTTAGAATGGTTTGGTAACTACCGATTCACCAGGTAATTCACTTTTTCAGTGGCCTCGCAATGGAACGACTTAAGTTTTTACACCTGACCATACTTAAAAACATAGATAACCATCTTGAGAAAGTAGCTTTATTTAAGAGCTAAATTAGAGATTGTTCGTCTTTAAAGATTAGGTATTTAGTTTTATCCTAGCCTCTTTTTTGTTTTGCTATCAAATTAGTTATCCGCAAATCTTTCTCCTCCGACTTTTTCCCTAATTATTGAATTTTTTCAAATTAGGTATTGAAAAGCGCTTTCATACCGATTATAATACAACTAAACCGGTTTACTAAATCGTTTTATGCGAGGTGTAATGTTAAATGGCAGAAATATATATTCCTCTAAATTCTTTATTTGCTGAAAAAATAACAATGAAAGACCTACTTCAAGCTATTTCAATCGTTGGAAAATCAAAAGCATCTGGAATTGAAATTAGAAGAGAGTTATTAAAGGAAAAGGAATTACTATCTATCTTAAAAAATATACAACCCATTCTTCACAAAGCTAACTTAGCTACCGTTTACTCCGCTCCTGTTCCCGTTTGGAATAGCACAGGGTCAGTAAACGAACAGGCACTTCAAACTATCTTTGAAGAAAGTAACTGTATTTCAGCAAAATGGGTGAAGCTTCCCTTGGGTCATTATATAGAGGATAAGTCAGATCTCCAATCATTATGGCAGATTTTAAAGAACCATCCAAATGTCACTTTATTAGTAGAAAATGACCAAACGTTGGAAGGAGGAAAAATACAGCCACTAGCATCCTTTTTTGAAAACGTTTCTAAAATAGATATTCCAGTGAGCATGACATTTGATATCGGTAATTGGGCGTTTCAAAACGAAGATGCTTATGAAGCTTTTCAAATTTTCCAACCCTTTATTTTCTATCTTCATTTGAAGCATGTATGTAAAGAGGATAATCATTTTTTTACCGTGTCTTTACCAATTGAACAAGACGCTTATTGGCGACAGTTCGATCAATGGATTCCAGCCTCGATTCCGAGAGCATTAGAGTTTTCCTTAGAGAGATCTTTAGAGGAAATGAATAAATATATAGATATTGTTCAAACAAATCAAAGGAGGGAAAATTCACATGCAATCAATTGATGTTATTACCTTCGGTGAGGCAATGGCTATGTTTATTGCTGATTCTTGTGGCCCATTACATGAGATAAATCACTATACAATGGAACTTGCAGGAGCGGAAACAAATGTGGCAATAGGCTTAGCTAAATTAGGCTACCATGCAAGCTTTGTAAGTAAAGTAGGTGCAGATGCCTTCGGAAAATTTATAATGGAGAAATTACAGAAACATCATGTTCAAGTAGATCAAATCCTAACAGACACCCTTTTTCCAACAGGCTTTCAATTAAAATCACGTGTGACACAAGGGGATCCAGAAGTACAATACTTTCGAAAAGGTTCTGCTGCAAGCCATCTATCTATTTCAGACTTTAATGAGCGCTACTTCCAAAAGGCAAAACACTTGCATATGACAGGCATCCCATTAGCACTTTCTTCTGATACTAGAAATTTTGCCAAACATGCGTTAAGCTTTTTTAAAAACAACGCTAAAAAGGTCTCTTTTGATCCAAACCTAAGACCAAAGCTCTGGAAGACCGAAAAGGAAATGGTAGATACCATTAACTTCTTTGCTAAACAAGCCAACTATGTTTTACCAGGATTAGAAGAAGGCATCAAACTAACAGGCTTTGAAAAACCTAGCGATATCGCCTCCTACTACTTAGATGCTGGAGTGGAATTAGTGATTATCAAACTAGGTGAAAAGGGTGCCTACTATAAATCAGCAAAAGAAGAAGCCATAATCAATGGCTACCCGGTAGAAAAAATAGTCGATACCGTTGGAGCAGGTGACGGTTTTGCTGTTGGAGTAATAAGCGGTATATTAGAAAACCTTCCTGTAGAAGAGTCTGTTCAACGAGGAAATGCCATTGGAGCATTAGCCGTTCAATCGCTTGGTGATAATACTGGATATCCAGATAAGCAAGAACTCGTGCATTTTATAAACAATCAATCTCAAAGGAGTGTAAGAATATGAATACCCTTTCTAAAAAAAGATGGATTCGCCTTATCCCGATTGTTTTTATTACCTATAGCTTAGCTTATTTAGACAGAGCGAATTATAGCTTTGGAGCTGCTGGTGGCCTGGCTGAGGATCTAAATATTACAGCAGCTACCTCTTCCCTCCTTGGTGCATTATTCTTTTTAGGCTATTTCTTCTTTCAAATTCCAGGGGCTCATTACGCAGAGAATAAGAGTGCGAAAAAGCTCGTATTTTGGGCGCTAATTCTTTGGGGCTTCTTAGCAACTGCAACTGGTCTTATTTCAAATGTCAAAATATTATTCGTTATCCGCTTTAGCTTAGGCGTAGTGGAAAGTGCCGTTATGCCTGCTATGTTAGTATTTTTAAGTCATTGGTTTACAAAAGCAGAACGTTCTCGAGCAAATACCTTTTTAATTCTAGGAAATCCAGCAACTGTATTATGGATGAGCATCGTATCTGGCTATATTCTTGAATCCCTCGGTTGGAGATGGATGTTTATTTTAGAAGGCTTACCTGCCGTTATTTGGGCATTTCTATGGTGGAAACTAGTAAATGATCATCCAAAAGATGCAAAATGGCTTAACGAAGACGAAAAGGCTGCCATTAATCACGCGTTGTCAGAAGAACAAAAGGAACTAAAACCTGTAAAAGACTATCGCGAAGCATTTAAATCAAAGACTGTTATTCTTCTTAGTCTTCAATATGCACTTTGGAGCATCGGCGTATACGGCTTTGTTATGTGGCTTCCTACTATTATTAATTCAGCACCAAATGCAAGTATCGTAACAACTGGTTGGCTTGCATCGATTCCTTATGTGTTAGCATGTGTTCTTATGTTAGCGGTTTCCTATTTCTCTGATAAATATCAAAATCGCAAGCTATTTGTATATCCATTTCTCTTGATAGGAGCAATCTGCTTTTATGGCTCTTATTTAATTGGCACAAGCAATTTCTGGCTATCCTTTATTCTCCTTTCCATTGCTGGAGGAGCAATGTATGCCCCTTATGGTCCGTTCTTTGCCATCATTCCAGAAATGCTTCCTAGAAATGTCTCTGGAGGAGCCATGGCTTTGATTAACAGTATGGGTGCACTAGGATCTTTTGCTGGAGCATATATTGTTGGCTATTTAAATGATGTAACAGGCGGCTTTGGAGCTTCCTATAATTTTATGGCAATCTCCTTATTATTGTCTGCTATTTTAACAATCATTGCGACAAAAAAGGAAAAGAATGTGCTAGAAAAGAAACCAAAATTAGCACAGCGAGCCTTACATGACTAATTTTTAAGCGTTTTCCTCTTTCCCTTTCCATGTATGAACAGATTGTTTTATACTAGAACAAGAATCTATTAATGTAGTGAGAGAGGAAAACAAATGGCGAAAGTAACCATGGCAGATGTAGCAAATTATGCTGGTGTTTCCAAGAGCACCGTTTCCCAATATATCAATAAACGTTATGAGTACATGGGAGAAGACACAAGAGAAAAAATTAAGCTTGCAATTGAAGAACTAGGATATCACCCTAATTATATCGCACGTAGCCTTAAACAAAAAAAGACTTCCATGATCGGGATTATTGTAGCAGATATTGTACATCGTTTTTCAACTGAAATCTGCCGTTCCATTGAAGATTATTGCTTTGAGCATGACTATCAGGCGATTATTTGTAATGCTGACAATAATCCTGCAAAGGAAAGAACGTATATAGAAACATTGCGTGCCAAACAGGTAGATGGTCTTATTATTTTTCCAACAGGGCAAAACACAGATATTTATGCAAAAATGATTGAAGAAGATTATCCAGTCGTATTTATGGATAGAGATATACCGGGAATAGAAGCACCCTTTATTCTTTCCACAAACGTTGATTCTAGCTTTCAAGCTATCCAGCTATTTTTGGAAAATGGACATACAAATATCGCTATTTTGACACAGCCATTAACTATTTCTACAAGAAAGGAAAGAATGGATGGGTATAAAAAAGCTTTGCAAGCATACTCGATAGATATTTGTGAGGACTATATCATCAGCTCTGAAATAGAAAATGTGAAAACCGCATTGTCTAAGCTTTTTCAGAAGGAAAATCCACCAACAGCAATTTTAGCCGGAAACGATTTAGTGTTTTTAGAGACTTTAGCATTTTTACAGGAAAATCACTTCCGTATTCCGGAAGATGTTTCCCTTATTGTATTTGATAATTTTCCTTTTGCCCATCTTTCCAATCCTCCCATGACCATCATTGCACAACCGGCTTTTGAAATGGGAAGAAAAGCAACCGAGGTACTTCTTAAAGAAATCAATAAGGAATCCTATCAAAAGGAAAAAATTATCTATCCATGTGAGTTGATTGTAAGACAATCATCGATCAAAAAGATTTAATAGTATTGGGGAATGGGGAGTGTTCCTTCAAGTTCTCATGATTGTTTGAATATTACGCTTCCCCGCCCTACAATCTAAATCATAAAAAATTTTTTCTTTTCGATAAATCGGTTTAGTAACAAAAGAAAGGACTGTTCATTCAAATGAAAATTCAATTGGCTTTAGATCGCTTAACAATTCCAGAAGCAATTCGCTTAACCAGTTTAGTAGAACCAGATATTGATTGGATCGAAGTAGGAACCTCTCTAATCAAAGAATTTGGTATGGAAAGTATTCGAGAAATGAAAAAGGTATTTCCTCATAAAACCATTCTTGCTGACACGAAAACAATGGACAATGCTAAATATGAAGCGGAGATTAGCTTCACTGCTGGAGCAGATATTATCACTGTTATGGGAACTGCCCCAAAAGTAACCATTGAAACCTGCATAGAGATCGCTAAAATTTATCAAAAAAGAGTGATGATTGATTTATTAAACACGTCCAGTGAACAGCTAAAGTCACTTCTCACGATTGAAGATGCTATTTTTTGCTTACATATCAGTAAGGATGAACAAGAATTAAGTGGGAAAAACGAATGGAAAAATAGCCAGATTCTAGCCGCATATCCAACTTCTTCACACACAATCGCAGCGGCAGGAGGAATAACAATAGATTCTTTACCACAGCTTCTTGCAGATGGTATCGATATAGCTATCATTGGCTCTGCTATTACAAAAGCGGTCAACCCATCAGAAGCAGCAAGACAATTTAAACAACTAGCAAGAGGAGGCGTTTATATTAATGAGTAAGCTTACTGCTATTCAACAGGAAATCCAACTCGTTCTATCACAGGTTGATGAAA
Source organism: Niallia sp. HCP3S3_B10 (assembly GCF_052064465.1). Classification (NCBI taxonomy): domain Bacteria; kingdom Bacillati; phylum Bacillota; class Bacilli; order Caryophanales; family Bacillaceae; genus Niallia; species Niallia sp. HCP3S3_B10. Next base: position 15,548 of record NZ_JBQHVO010000054.1, read on the forward strand.
AATTATTAATAGAGGCAGCTGCTTTAATCAGAGGAAAAAAGAGGATTTTTGTTGTCGGAGAAGGTAGATCTGGTTTAATGGCCAAATCCTTTGCCATGCGATTAATGCATTTAGGTGCAACTGTGTACGTAGTGGGAGAGACCATTACCCCTTCTATCTCCAGTGAAGATATGTTAATTGCTATCTCTGGTTCTGGTAAAACAAAATCGGTCATATGGACGGCTGAAACAGCCCATAAACTAGGTTGTAGCGTTTTAGTCTTAACTACTGATCCTAGCTCCCCACTTGTGGAAGAAGCAACGGATACAATCTGTATTCCCGCAAGCACAAAATATCGAAAGGCAACAGAGGCGAAATCTATACAGCCTCTTGGTTCTTTGTTCGATCAATGTGCCCATATTGTTTTTGATGCTATTTGTCTAAACTTTGCTGAGATAAATGCGATTGGATTTGAGGAAGCCTTTAAGCGCCATAGTAATATGGAATAATAAATTTTCTCTTTTGAAAGAAGGAAGACTACATCCATTCTGCAGTCTTCCTTTTTTTCTCTAGGCATCAAGAACAGTCGATCCTCGAACAATAAGCTTCGGTTCAAAAATATGTTTCCCTTGATTTTTATTTCGTTCATTTATTTTCTTTAGAAGCATACGGGCACAAGCTTCGCCCATTTCCATTAACGGCTGTTTGATTGTTGTGATTGTAGGAGAAGAAATTCTATCTAAAAATACACCGTCAAATCCGGTTACAACATAATCTTCTGGCACACTTTTTCCAGTCTTCTGTATTGCACGAATCACACCTGTAGCAATACGATCAGAAGCGCAAACAAATCCAACTTGCCCCTTTTTCTTCGTTAAGAAATCGGATACTTTTGCCTCTGCCTCTCTTGAGCTGTTTTTCACTCTTAAAATTACCCCTTCTGCATGTATTTCGGCGAGTGCTTCCATAAATCCGGCCTCACGAAGCTGTTCAAAGGGCTCTTCCTCGTCAATTCCAATAAAAACAAGCTGTTCATATCCTAATTCTAAAATATGTTTTGTCGTAACATAGGTACCTTTTTTATTATCCACATCAACAAAGTCGTATCCATGCAAATTCTCGCCAAATAAGACGACTGGAATTGCTAATTTTCCGATAAAAGGATAATCGGGCTCCCTCATCCCTGTAACAATAATACCATCACATTTTCCTATATTAAGTGACGTCCTTGTTACAAGCTGCAAGGAATAATGATTCTTATCCAGTTCTCGGCTCATACCTGTTAATAAATTCATATAATAAGGTTCAACCGTGTCCATTTCCTCTAAAATTAATAATTTTATCACTTGTGTTCGATTATTAACCAAAGCCCTTGCTGCATAATTAGGGACATAATTTAACTCCTGCATTGCTTGATATACTAGCTGCTTTAATTCATCTGTCACTTGCTCTGGATGGTTTAATACTCTTGATACAGTCATTTTCGAGACATTTGCTTTCTTTGCCACATCTGAAAGTGTTGCCAAAGGAACTCCCCCAGTATTTATATAATTTATTCACACACAAATTGTAAGCGGTTAATCACTCTACCTATTATCATAATTATTCTATAACAAAAATTCTACCCATAAAGTAATACTTCCATCAGTATCTCGTTCTTCCATCCCTACAGAAATCCGTTCAACCATTCGAACACTTTACGGCCAGTCATCATCTATCCTCTACGAAATCTTCAAAGCTTGCACTTAACTTTGAGTGAGGAGAAATAACGATTGGGTAAATATCTAAACTTTTCTACAAATATGCTTGATAAAAACAGCGATTGGGTTGATAATAGAGGAGTGCAAACGTTTTCCTTTTATCTATTTATATTATAATTGTTTTTTGCTCGATACTCAACTTCAAAATATGCAAACGCTTGCGTAGAAAGGGAGATTCTATGTTAAAAGAAGCTATTTATCATCGACCAGGCAATAATTTTTCTTATATTTATAATGACGACACCGTACACATCCGCTTGCAAACAAAAAAAGCGGATATAGATTCTGTTCAGCTCATTTTTGGAGACCCTTACATTTTTGTTAATCAAGCATGGCAATATGAAAAGGCAGCAATGAAAAAAAGCGGAAGCACGGAGCTTTATGATTATTGGTTTATTGAAATAAAACCTGAATACCGACGCTTACGTTACGGATTTGAACTTTTATCTAATGGGGAAACACTGATTTATACCGAAAAGGGATTTTATGAAGAAGTTCCAACGGACGATACTGCCTATTATTTTTGTATTCCTTTTGTGCATAAAGAAGATTCCTTTAACGCTCCAGACTGGGTACAAGATACAGTTTGGTATCAAATTTTTCCAGAACGCTTTGCTAACGGCGACCCGGCTCTTAATCCCGCCGATACGTTAGAGTGGGGAAGCACAGAACCAACGCCAACTAATTTCTTTGGTGGTGACTTCCAAGGTGTTATTGATCATGTAGATTATCTTGTTGATTTAGGAGTTAACGGGGTTTATTTTACACCAATCTTTAAGGCATATTCCAATCACAAATATGATACGATCGACTATATGGAAATCGACCCACAATTTGGAGATAAACAAACGTTTCAAAAGATGGTAGATGTTCTCCATGAAAATGGCATTCGGATTATGTTAGATGCTGTCTTTAATCACAGTGGTTATTTCTTCCCTCAGTGGCAAGATGTCATGGAAAAAGCAGAAGAGTCTGCTTATAAGGATTGGTTCCATATTCGTGAATTCCCAATTCAAACTGCGCCAATTCCAAACTATGATACTTTTGCTTTTACCCCATTTATGCCAAAGCTAAACACAAGCCATCCAGAAGTGAAGGAATATTTACTAGAAGTTGGCCGCTATTGGGTAAGAGAATTCGGCATTGATGGATGGAGACTTGATGTGGCAAATGAGGTAGATCATCAATTCTGGAGAGAGTTCCGTACAGAAGTAAAGCAGTTGAATCCAGATGCTTATATCCTTGGAGAAATATGGCACGACTCCATGCCTTGGCTACAAGGGGACCAATTTGATGCAGTAATGAACTATCCGTTTACAACAGGTGCAGTAAATTACTTTGCGAAGGATTCCATTACTTCCACAGCGTTTAAACATACGATTACCAATGTGCTTCATATGTATCCAAATAGCATCAACGAAGTATCCTTTAATCTATTAGACAGTCATGATACCCCGCGTATTTTGACGCTTGCCAATAATCGAAAGGATAAAGTCAAACTCCTCTATCTATTCCTATTATCCTTCCCCGGAACACCTTGTATCTACTACGGGGATGAAATAGGAATGGATGGTACACAAGATCCAGGATGCAGAAAATGTATGATTTGGGAAAAAGAAAAGCAGGATCTTGATTTATTTGCTCACATCCAAAAGTTAATTATGCTTCGTAAGAACTATCTGGCATTTGGAAACAAAGGTTCTTTTGTCTTTTTGGAGTCAGATAATAATATTGTTATGTACCAAAAAACATATAAGGAAGAGCACATTATTTTCTCTATAAATAATTCGGACCAAGAACTAACATTTACGATTCCCGTACAAGATATCGATAATAAAAATGTTCACGATCTTTATCATGATAAAGAGATTATCTGGAGTTACGGAAAAGAACTAACTCTTTCTCCAGGTGAGTTTTCCATTTTGCAGTTTAAGACTTCTAATTAATTTATAAGTTTACTAGGAGGCAGATATCGTAAAGCGAGACTTTGGAGTACTATTGGAAGTCTCGTTTTTTTATTTTTCTCCTATGGAATTGCGGTTTTTCTGCTTTTTGCTGCTATTTTTGGTTTTCATTCCCTTTATGAACCCCACTTTTCCCGATGCCCCCACCGCCTGTGGCTTTCATCCATCTTATGAACGCCACTTTTCCCCGATGCCTCCACCACTTTTGGCTTTCATCCGTCCCCTTTATGAACCACTATCACACCAAAAACAAAAAAGGAACAGAGCGCATCATACGCTCCATTCTCCTGTCCCCTATTATTCAGCTAACTTTTCCTTTAATCGTGCAAGAGTAATTTCTGCAGTACTGCCTACTTGCCAATCTGCTAATTTCATCCGTTCAGGTGTTCCAACACCAACCGCAAACATATTTGCTCCCTTTATTGCCTGAATGCCTGCCTCGGCATCCTCCACACCAACACATTCATTTACTTGTAACTGCAATTGCTCTGCTGCTTTTACAAAGATCTCAGGATTAGGCTTTCCTTTTTTTAAAGTGCCAGGATCTACAATGGTATCAAAGAAAGACGTTACTTCTAATCTATCTAAAATTACTGGTCCATTTTTGCTTGCCGATGCAAGACCAATTTTCAAACCTGCTTCTTTACATTCTGTCAAAAACGCTTCAATCCCTGGCAATAAATCATTAGGGGTAATTTCTTTTATTAGTTCTTGATAATACGTATTTTTATCATGCGCCAGCTCTTCCACTTGTGCTTCGGAAAATTGCTCACGTATTCTGCCATAATCCAATATTTTATAAAGCGAGTCCATTCGACTAACACCTTTTAACTCTTCATTAAACTCGCGATTAAACGGTACGCCAATTGCTTCAGCTGTCTTCTTCCATGCTAAATAGTGGTACTCTGCTGTATCTGTAATAACTCCATCTAAATCAAAAATTATACCTTTTAACAAACTGTATCCCTCCCTATTTAAAAAGGAGCCCTGCTTTCATTCCATTCTAATGCCTGCCTTTCCTCATATAGCATTAAAATGATAATTAATCAGTGCTCCTTTCCTTCTACTATTTATTTCTTTCCAACAAACTCTTTTTCTAATAAAACAGCTTTACCATATAACTGAATTTCTAGTGGGTTTCCAGATAGAAGCTCTAATTTTACATCAACAGAAGTGGTTGTTACTTTAATCAATCGATTACGATAATTGATTGTAAAGGAGTAACTATTCCAACCCTTAGGAACAAATGGCGCAAAGGAAAGAGTCCCTGTTGCTGTGCGCATCCCGGCAAATCCTTGTACGATAGCTAGCCAGCTTCCAGACATACTAGTAATATGCAGCCCATCTTCTGTATCATTATTATAATTATCTAAGTCTAATCTAGCCGTACGTTGATACATTTCATATGCCTTTTCCTCTAGCCCAATTTCTGCTGCTAAAATAGAATGAACACATGGTGATAGACTTGATTCATGCACCGTCATTGGTTCATAAAAGTCAAAATTGCGCTTTTTCTCTTCTAAGCTAAATTCATGATTTAAGAAATACAATCCCTGTAAAACATCAGCCTGTTTAATGAAACAGGAGCGCAATATTTTATCCCAAGACCAATTTTGATTAAGCGGTCTTTCTTCTTTTAATAAGGTATCCACTGGACGAAGATCCTTGTCTAGGAACGTGTCATGCTGGACAAAGATACCTAATTCTTCATCTACAGGGAAATACATCTTATCGATAATTTCCTGCCATTTAACTAACTCACTTTTTCCAATGTTTAAGTCTGCCTTTCTTTGCGGAGCAGCTTTTTCAAGTAATGCTAATGTGTATCTAAGTGTCCAAGTTGCAATCTTATTTGTATACCAATTGTTATTTACATTATTCTCATATTCATTTGGTCCTGTTACCCCATGCATCATGTATTGATCATTCTTTTTCGAATAGTGTACACGATCTGCCCAAAAGCGGCTGATTCCTACTAACACATCTAATCCTTCATTTAATGCATAGGTTTCATCCCCTGTATATGTTGCATAATTAAAAATGGCATGCGCAATCGCCCCATTACGGTGTATTTCTTCAAATGTAATTTCCCATTCATTATGGCACTCTACACCAGTGAAAGTTACCATTGGATATAATGCCCCTTTAAGCCCTTGCTGTTTCGCATTATGTTCTGCGCCAGGAAGCTGTTGATGTCGATAACGCAACAACTGTTCTGTTACTATAGGCTCTGCAACCGCTAAATACATCGGCACAATATATGCTTCTGTATCCCAATAAGTGGCCCCTCCATACTTTTCTCCTGTAAAGCCTTTTGGTCCTACATTCAGGCGAGCGTCCTCCCCATAGTAAGTAGAGAATAATTGAAAAATATTAAAACGTATTCCTTGCTGTGCTTCTTCGTCTCCCTCAATTTGAACATCTGCCTTTTCCCAACGTGCTGCCCATGCGGCAATATGCTCTTCTTTTAAAGCAGTATATCCTTTTTCTTGCGCTTTTCTTGCTAACATGTCAGAAACTGTTGCTAGTTTTTCTTCTTCCCAATCACGAGAAGTTGAAATTGCCACATACTTTTGAAGATAGATGGACTCCCCTTGATTAATCTTATTGTTATATGCATTAGCAACATACATTGTTTTTTCATTATAAGAAGTCACTTCTAAGTGACTAATCGTATTAACCATCGAAGCTGAGACTGCGAACCTTGGCGTACCAAAAGGATTATCAACCGTTCTCATTATTAGGTTACCTGAATTGGCTTCAACCTTTCTTCCGATTTCTCCCCAAAATTTCTCATCATAGTTGGAGTCTTCATTTGTTACATCTCCATCTAGATAGGGAACCAATTCAATCTTAGGTGCTCCTTTTAGTGCAGTTACCTTTATATCTATTGCACAAACCTCTTTTGCAACAATGCTTAAAAAACGCTCAAACTCAAATTGGATTTGATTTTCTCCTTTTTGAAGGATAAAGCTTCGTTTTAAAATCCCTTCCTTCATATCTAGCTCTAGGTGAAAATCAATCAGATTTTCTTTATACAAATCTACTTTTGCACCGTCCACATAAATGTCAACACCAATGAAATTTAGCGCATTAATCACTTTACCAAAATATTGAGGATAGCCATTTTTCCACCAGCCGACTCTTGTTTTATCAGGGAACCATACACCTGCAATGTACGTACCTTGATGAAAATCTCCTGAATAGCCTTCTTCAAAGTTTCCGCGCATCCCCATATATCCGTTTCCAATGGAGGTTAGACTTTCCTGCAATCGCTTTTCTTTTTTTTCCAACTTATTTGATATTAGCTTCCAACTGTTTATTTCGAAAAGGCGCTTATTCGACATAATCTTCTCTCCCTATGCTTTATCTGAATCTACCTTTAATCCTTTTTCCTTAAAACCTGTTCTAAAAAATGCAAATGCAATCATTAATACCGTTCCAAGTCCTTGAATCATGATTAATGTCGCTACATCAAATTGAATGAATCCATAAATTACTGCTAAAATGGTTGGTAAACCTGCTGCATTAAGGACAATGTTCGCTGCCTCTTTAAAGGTTCTTATATTCGTAATATTGGATTTCTTTGTTAGCCATAAAACAAGTGACATAAATAGAAATTGCAGCACATTCATCGCTATATATAAACCAGCTAGTAATAGTAACAGGATTGGCAGAAGAAAGGCTTTGTTCTGCACATACCATAAAGTTCCGATATATTGCAGGACATCTTCCTTGCTTTCTATTTTAAAAGGATATTTCTCCTCATTTGTTGGATAATACAATTGAAATCCGAATCCATTATCTTCCGCAATTACTGCATAGTCTTCTTTAAAAACAACGGCATTGGCATATCCTTTTATACCAAATGTCTGATCTTCCCCAGTCATCTCATATTTATTGTCTTTGTCAATTGCAATAACATTTCCATCTGTTTCTTCTGCATATTGATTCTCTACTCCCATTAGTTTTCCATCTTTCACTTGCTTAGAGGACAATGCTTCTACAAAGTCATCTGTTACTAATTCGGCTGTCCGTGGAAATAGAAATTCAAATGGGAAGGTAGTTAATTTAGCCATTTGAATAGACGTTGGCATCATCATGCATGCAATTAAGAAAATAAAAAGGAAGATCATTTTTGGCCATGTTAATAGATTCTTACCCTTAAATACATTTGTCGGTGTAATAATAGACTTAAAATATTGCATCAAAAATGGTTCCGATTTCTTCATTGTACTCCCACTCTCTTACTTTAAAATTCTGCGATATTTCTTATTTTCGAGGCGTCCGCATCACACACTCCGTTTTAGCGGACACCCCTCTAAACTAATATTTTCTTATTTTTATCCTTTTGAACCACCGCTTGTTAAACCAGATACGAAGTTCTTTTGCAGGAAGAAGAACAAGACTACAATTGGTAATGCTGCTAGTACTGCCCCCGCTGCGAATAATGCTACCTTTTGTTCACGTGGGTTGGAAATTAATGTTTGTAATCCAACTGCCAATGTTAATAATTCGTTGGAGCGTAATAAGAACTTAGATAATAAGAAATCATTAAATGGTGTCATAAATGCCCATAAAGCTTGAACTGCAAGCATTGGACGCACTAATGGTAAATTAATTTGTACAAAGATTCTCAAATGACCAGCTCCATCAATACGTGCACTTTCATCAAATTCACGTGGAATTGTATCAAAGTATCCCTTCATTAACCATACGTTCATTGGTATTCCACCGCCGATATAGATTAATGATAATAGCCAATAAGAATCGATTGCTCCAAGTACTGTTGCTAGTACGTAGTAAGCAGTTAATGCTGCCATTGTTGGAACCATTTGAATAACTAAGAAGAAAATTAAGCTATATTTTCTTCCTACAAAGCGATAACGACTGAATACATATCCAGAAAGAGTTACCAATGTTACTTGCACAATCATAACTGCGACTGCGATGATAATCGTATTTTTATACCAGCTTAAATAATTGGTTTCGCTGAAAAGCCGTTGGAAATTATCTAGTCCCCAGTTTGCATCTAATTTCAACGTAAACGCCGCCATATTGGTTGCTTGAAAAGCACTTGATGCTGTGACCAATAATGGGTAAATGATTATTATTGATAGGATTCCGAGAAAACCATACGTCAATATTCTATTTATTAGTCGCGATGCTTTCATACTCATCCTACATCATCTCCTCATTGCCAAAAGCATTAGTTTTCTTAAACGTTATGAGTGATACCGCAATAACGATTGCAGAAATAATCAGTGTTACCGCTGCTGCAACTGCATATTGTGGTGCTTGACCTGTTGTTAATTTATAAATCCATGAAATGAGAATATCTGTTGATCCTGCATTCCAGCCGATGCTTCCCGGCCCACCTTCATTGAATAAATAGATGATAGAGAAGTTGTTAAAGTTAAATGTATATTGCGTAATCATAACTGGCGCTGTAGCGAATAAAATCATCGGTAATGTAATGTTGCGGAATTGTTGCAAAGCACTTGCCCCATCAAGGTTTGCCGCTTCATATAGATCATCTGAGATAGATTGCAGTACTCCAGTTACCATGACAAAAATATACGGGAAGCCAAGCCATCCTTGAATCATAATTAGCGCGGTTTTTGTCCAAGTCGCATCTGTCTTCCAAGAGATTGCCGGTATATCAATGAGCGGAAGGTGATTAATCAACGGAATTACTTGGGCGTTGATGGCACCAATACTGTCATTGAACATATTAGAGAATCCCATGATAGAAATAAATGCTGGTACTGCCCATGGTAATAAGAATAGAATTCGGAAAAATGATTTTCCTTTTACATGCTTCTGATGTAATACAACCGCTGCAACGACTCCAAGAACAATTTGTAAAGTGGTTGCACCAAAAGTCCAAATCAATGTCCATACAAGAATTTTCATAAATGTTGCACGATAAGAACTTAAGAAGAAAATATTTGTAAAGTTCTCAAATCCAATCCAATCAATTAGCTTAAATGGTGGAATGTGCTGAAAATCATAGTTTGTAAAAGCAATGAATAATGTTACTAATACCGGAAAAATAATGATGAAAGCCATTAATATATAAGATGGGAATGTAAAGATATATGGGAATCCTTGCTCCCAAAGGTTTTTCAAAATATCCATTGTTTTTGTATTAATTTTTTCTCCTCTATCTCTTAAAGCTCCAATTTTGCGAGCATCAATGATATTCAAGATATAGAAGAATAAAAAGATAACAGATAAGATTAATTGCAGTGTTCCTTTAATCATTAGGAATAACGAGTGATCATCACGAGGTACACTTCCTAATGTTATTAAACCCTCTAAAGCCTGAAATCCAGTAAGTGCCATCTCTATTACAAAAACTAAAAAGAGAGCAAAGAAGATTATTCCTTTAAATGCTTGTTTATTATAAAACTGTCCTAATCCAGGAATAATGGATAACAGGGATGCTTTCTGCTTATGGTATGTTTCATTTTGACTCATTATGGGCTATCCCCTTTCTATAAATTGCATATTGTTGCATAAATGGTAATTTATTGATTTACCAAAAGAAATCATCACTCAACCAACTTTTTTTGATAAACCAATTCGTTTCGAAAGCATTTTCAATGCAAACGATTGCGTAATGAAAGAAGAAATTTCTAATTATCACTGCTGATAATTAGAAATTTCGACTGAAGGGAGTTAAATACTCCCTTCCTTTTTATTACTTATTTATACTTTTGTTCAATTGATTCTTTAATATTCTTCACTGTATCTTCTGCGGATTGTTCAGGTGTTTTTGCACCAGAAACAGCATCAAACATTAGATATTGTCCGCCATCCCATACTTCAGCCATTTGTTGAATATTAGGCATTGGAGAAGCGTTTTCAAAGTTTGCAATAACAGCTTGTGCTAATTCATTATCAGCAGGAACTGCTTCACGTGCGATAGTGTTTGCAGGAATTTCGTTTGTTGCTTCAAAGAATTTTGTTGAATTATCAGCATTACCAACATACTCTAACCATTTAGCAGCTAATTCTGGATTTTGAGCATATGAAGAAGCTACCCAAGCTTTTCCTCCACCAAATGCAGCGAATTTTTCACCATTTGGTAATGTAGGAATTGTACCAACACCATAGTTTACACCAGCATCTTGATAAGTAGATGCCATCCAAGGACCATCAATAATTACAGCTGTTTTCCCTGTAGTAAACATTTCTGTAATAAAGTCACCAGAACCAGTTACATCTTGCATACCTTTTGGCCATTGATCATACCAAGTTTTTGCATACTTAATCGCATCAATTGTACCTTCATTATTTAAACCGATATCAGTTGGATCTGTTCCTTCGCTTCCAAATGCATATCCACCATATCCTGCAACTAATCCATAGCTAAAATAGAAGTCTGTCCATTTTGCTAAGAATGCAGTGTTTTTGCCTGACTCAGATGCGAATGCATATTTGCTATCTTTTGTTAATGCTTCTACCTCTGAGAAATCTTTTGGCATTTCGCTAATTAAATCTTTATTATAAAAACCTACTAAAGTTTCGATAACAAATGGTGTACCATATTGTTTTCCTTCAAACGTTACTAGCTTTGATTCTGTATCTGTAATTCCTTCTGGCTGTGTTGTCACTTCAGCTAAATGACCTTGGCTACCCATTGAACCAACACGGTCATAAGGAGCGATAAATACATCTGGACCAGTTCCGGCAGGACCATCTAATGCTAAAGCATCTGCTTGATCTGTCATTGCCATTACTACTACTTTTACTTCTGCATTATTTTCAGATTCGAAATCACCTTTAATGCTTTCAATATATTCTTTATACCCATCGCCATCAACTGACACGGTTAATGTTTCTTTTCCGTCAGTAGATCCTCCTTTTGAACTTTCTTTCGTATCATTGTCGCCGCAAGCAGTTAAAGAGAATGCAGTAAGTAATGCTACTCCTGACATTAATAGTTTTTTATAACTTTTCATGAAATTTTCCCTCCTTGTTTATCTCACATTCTCATTGTAAATTTGAAACCGTTTTAATGCAATCGCTTTCTCTGTGTTACCGATAACAGAATGTAACATCCACACACATCAATGCATAGATTACCTAATGTTGGGTAAATATACGTTAATTTGCGTGTTTTCTATAGTTTAACCGTTATTTGGGATTAGTGGTGATTTGATGGGGTTCCTTCCTCAGTTACTTCTTTGACTTTGTTTTTTTGCTTTCGGGCTCAGAGGGGGCTCTCTGTTACCTTTCCGCCTTTCTTTTCCTGTTTTCGGGCTCAGAGACGGGCTCTCTGTTACCTTTTCGTCTTTCTTTTCCTGTTTTCGGGCTCAGAGACGGGCTCTCTGTTACCTTTTCGTCTTTCTTTTCCTACTAACAGGCGCAGAGAGCATCCACTTTCACTTGAAAACAAAAAACCAAAACTATTCCTCTTTAAGGGAATAATTTTGGCTCTTATTAATAAAGGTTTATCCTTTTACTCTTTTTAACGAAACTTTCCCCATATTAAGTTTAGAGAAAATGATTGTTAGAATAATTGGTATTACAATTGCAACAACCATCGCGATTGCGAAGGTAACCATATATTTCGGTTGAATTGATAGAAATCCTGGTATTCCACCTACTCCAATAGAGTTTGCCATTACACCTGATCCAACAGAGATAATGGCGGCAAATAAAGACCCAATCATTGCGGCTAGAAATGGGAAGCCGTATTTTAAGTTTATACCAAACATGGCAGGCTCTGTTACTCCTAAGTAACAAGAGATTGTTGCTGGAATGGATACTTGTTTTTCTTCTTCGTCTTTTCTATTTAAATAAATCATCGCAAGTACCGCTGATCCTTGTGCAATATTGGATAATGCAATCATTGGCCATAGATTTGTTCCACCAAATTCACTCATTAATTGTAAATCAATTGCATTCGTCATATGATGTAATCCTGTAATGACAAGTGGTGCATAAGCAAAACCAAATACTGCTGCAAATAACCAGCCTAAAGTAGAGGTTAATCCAGAGTATACAACATCTGAAATGACTGAACCTATCTTCCATCCGATTGGACCTAGTACGGTATGGGCAATTAAAACAGTAGGCACTAATGCAAAGAATGGTACAACAATCATCGAAATGGCATTTGGCACTATTTTACGCAAACGTAACTCTAGGAAAGAAAGTAATAAACCCGCTAAAATAGCTGGAATCACTTGCGCTTGATAACCAATCATGTCAACTTGAGCAAAACCAAAATCCCAAAATGGAATTTCTTCTGCAGAAGCTACCGAATAAGCATTTAATAATTGCGGGGATACTAATGTAATCCCTAATACAATCCCAAGAATTGGAGTAGCTCCCATTTTTCTTGCCACTGCCCACGTAATCCCTACAGGCAGGAAGTGAAATATTGCTTCCCCTATTAACCATAAGAAACTATTTGTTCCCGCCCAAAATTGTGAAACCTCTACTAAAGTTTTTGTTCCGTCTTCTACTAATTTGATTTCTCCAATTACGTTTCGGAAACCAAGAATTAATCCCCCAACTACGATAGCTGGGATTAGAGGGGTAAAAATATCCGCTAAATGGGCTATCATTCTTTGCAGAAAGTTCATGTTTTGTTTTGCCGCTACTTTTGCCTCATCCTTTGATGTATCACTCACTCCTGCAATAGCAATAAATTCATTGTAAAAAGATGAGACTTCATTTCCGATAATGACCTGAAACTGCCCTGCTTGCGTAAATGTTCCCTTTACAAGCTTTATTTTTTCAATGCTGTCTATATCAGCCTTAGATGAATCGTTTAAAACAAAGCGCATTCTTGTTGCACAATGTGTCACAACAGAAATGTTTTCGCTTCCACCAACGTGTTCAAGAAGTTCTTTTGCCTGTTCTGTGTATTTCCCCATCATTCTTTCCTCCTTTTTTCCTTTTCTCCCATGTATTTATCAATCATTTATAATTCCTATTGCATACCTAAAACCTGTATATACAAGTTTTTGATTACGTTTTCATTATAGTTGTATATACAGGAGGTGTCAATATAATAAAAAATAAATATTTTGAAACAGAAAAAGATAGGAAACTAGTGCGCAAAAAAAAAACAGACCTCTACAATTTATTCCCTACAAAAAGATAAAATGCTATTGTAATAAATAAATGTATAGATCTGCTTATTTATAACTCACAGTAATAGTGCCAGAGAAATTCCCACAATTAACATCACACTAATATAAAGATAATCATATAAAGTGATAAACGTTTTTTGAAAATACGTTCGATCCCTTTCCCCTGTAAATCCTCTTACCTCCATCGCCATTGCCATTTGCTCTGAACGACGTATAGCTTGTGTCAACAAAGGAACCGCATAACGGAAGAAGGCTTTCCATGTTCCGCTATGTTTATACCCTCGAACCCGATGTGCTTCTTTCAATTGTGCTAAATCAGATTGAAACATGGGAATACAGCGAAATCCTGCCAGCATTCCATATGCCCATTTCGGAGACAATTTCCATTGATGGATAAGACTCATCATTAATTCATATAAATTAGTCGTTGTAGTAAAAAGCAGGCCAATTGTAACGAAGGCAAGCATGCGCATAGAAATAAGGAAGCCACTTCTTATACTTTCTTCTGTTACTTGAAACCATGCCCACTTCCAAACAACTGTTTCTCCTTTTCCAAATGCTGCCAACATCCAAAATGTAAGTACAAAAAAGACGGAATAAGGAAGAAGCACTTTAACAAGAAATTTCCCCTTCCATCCTCCTAGCATTAAACCAAGTAACATCACATATATCCAGATTGCTAATGTAGAAAATGCGCTTTGAATCGTCATTAAGATAACCATTAACAAAATATGTGTCATTAATTTTATCGCTGGATTAAGATGTGATAGGTAAGACTCGTTGCTTTTGATTGTCTCCAGCCTCCTTTAAATCTGCGATTAATTGATAATGAAGAGGAGGTACAACAGCTAGCTCTTTACAAAGCTCTTGATTGGAAAAAAGAAGATATGGATGGTCAGAAAAAGCAATATTCTTCTGATGTAGGACTACAACCTTATCTGCATATTGATCGACAATATCCATATCATGTGTAACCATTATAATAGAAGTTCCTTCCTTCTTTCTTTTTTCAAGAACCTGTAATAAATCATGAGAAGATTTCGCATCTTGCCCAAAGGTAGGTTCATCTAATAAAAGAATATCTTGATCTAATAACAGCATGGTCGCTACACTCAATCTTCTTTTCTGTCCAAAGCTAAGGCTAAAAGGATGCTGATTTTGAAATGGCTCTAAACCAAATTCCTTCAAAAGCTCTATAGTTCGCTGATTAATATCCGCTTCCTTCCATTGATACTGCATACCAGAAAACGAAATTTCATCAAAGACCGTTTGATTAATAAATTGAAGCTCCGGATTTTGGAATACAAAGCCTAAGTGCTGATATAAGTCTCTTTCTCTCCACTTTTTCAAGGCCTTTCCATGAAAGTGAATATCTCCCTTTTTGCTCTTTTTCAAATGAGCAAGGATCTTTAAGAAAGTACTTTTACCTGCCCCATTGTTCCCAATTACCGCAATCCATTCTCCTTTATTCACGGTTAAATCTATGTTTTCTAGAATGGTTTCTTTATTATAAGCAGCTTCTAAATGCTTCACTTCAAGAAGCGGATCGTCAAGCCCTCCAGACTTTTCTATGCCATTTTGGCTTTCATACTTATTGATTAGTTCTAATCTCCTTGGATGACTTTCATTTTGAATGAATTCCTCCCACTTACAAGGGTAGACTTGGGGAATCCAAATTCCAGCTTCTCGCATCTCCTCTTTGTACTGTCTAAGGACCATTTCAGGTTTCCCATCAGCAATTATCTGCCCATTTTTATTCAAGAGAATAACACGATCCATCCATTCTATACATCCATCTAAAACATGTTCGACCATCACCATCGTTTGACCAGTTCTAGCTGCTGTATTTTTTATCACTTCAAAAACTTCTTTTCTGCCAGAAGGATCAAGCTGCGCAGTGGGTTCATCCAAAAAGAGTACTTCTGGCTCTAATGCTAATAGACAAGCTAGCGCTAACCGTTGCTTCATTCCTCCTGAAAGGTTTGCAATAGGGGTATGTGGCTCTATCATTAATCCTACTGTTTCAAGCACCTCAAAGATTATCCCATCCATTTGTTCCCTAGGCACTTTTCTATTTTCCAAACTAAAGGCAATTTCTTCATCTACATGCTGCATACAAAACTGTGTATCAGGATTTTGGAAAAGGACACCTGCCCTTTTCCTTCTAATTACTTCTCCTGACACATAGGCTTCTATATGTTCCGGAATAATGCCAGCTAAAACAGATATAATAGTAGATTTCCCACTGCCACTCGGACCGAGAATTAATACCTTTTCTCCTTGATTAATATGCAGTGTAACTTTTTTGAGGACAGGCTCCTTGTCCTCAAAAAAGCGCACAGATAGATGATTACATCCTAACAATGAACTCATCATTATTCTCCTTCTTCCGATTCGATCTACAAATAGCATATCCATTCAGGACACCTGTTTTACCAAGCCCCTCCACAATTGCTTTGGCTAATAATCCTCCTAAAAGAAGACCACTAATTACCTGTATAATAAAGGTTAGAATGAGTGTCGTCGTCGTATAATAGGAAAAACCATTCGCAATAATGCTATATAACATGCTTCCACAAGCTGCGAGTGCCCCTGACAGCATTAAGACTGAAACATGGTATTTTTTATAGCGGAAGACTGCAAAAGCTATTTCCGCTCCAATTCCTTGAAATACGCCTATTAATAATGCGGATAAACCAAAATGGCTGCCAATTAAAAGCTCTACTGATGCTGCAACTACTTCTGCTATTAAGGCCGCACCTGGTTTCTGTATAATATAGGCAACGATTGGACTCGCAATAACCCATATTCCGAACATAAAGTTAGCTCCAACTGGCCCGACAAGTGCGGAAATTGGGAGCCATAAAGTGGACCATCCCATATAAAGAACCCCACATGCTACGGCAATTACAACTAATAAGACTACCTCTTTAATTTTCCAGTTCATACAATCACCTCAAAGGTTTTCACTGGCCACTCTTCTAGATGATAAGCCATATCCCAAAACTTATATTCTAGTTGACAGCTTAATAGAAAATACTCCATTAGCTTGCCTTTCTGTTCTTCATTAAGCGTTTCAGCAAGTTCATCTAATCGCTGACAAAGAGGTGTTGTGACAGTCATAGGACCATCACCATAGAAATGGATCCAGTCATAAAAAGGATGGGTACTATCTGGATTTACCTTTTCTAAAAGCCTTTTCCCGATTTCTACATAAGTCCATGGACAAGGCAAAAGAGCTGCTATAATATCCGCTATGCCGCCTTGATGGGCAACCGTTAGCATATGTCGGATATAATGGTGAGCAGAAGGAGCTACCGGAAACCCTTGTAGGTCCTCGTATTTAACACCTGCTACTTCACAAAAATTATTATGCGGATGTGTTTCACTATGTAGCACAAAGGAAATTTGGTTATTAAATAGCTCTATATCCTTTCTGTTCGTGCTTTTTGAAATCGCCAATCCGTAAATCTTCATAAAGGCATTTAAATATTCAAAGTCTTGTTTCACATAATGAATGAGCTGTTCTTTCTTTAAATCCCCCTTGCCAATCCCTTGAACAAATGGATGTTCAAAAATTGCCTGAAAGATTGGTTCAGCTTGCTTGCGTAATTCTTGTGAAAAACTCACTTGATTTCCTCCTTCTTTTGGTCCTAGAAGACCTACATTAAGATTTTTAATGAAAAGGAAAACATGGAGCAACTTTGCAATGCTAAAAAGCCACTCCAAAAAATGGAGTGGCTTTATCATGAATAAAATAACAGTATTATTCTAGGCCGACTCCACTTTCCTACGCTAGTATGAACTAGATCAGGTTCAAAGGGTCCAAGTATTCTTGTCTCAGCCAAAAAGGCTCCCCCAGTGGATTTTCCTATTCAATTACTTAATACATTACCTAAAACCTCTAATTTTTGTCAATCATTTTCCCTTCATTCTTTTTTAATTATTCTGCTTACCTCATTTGTTAAAAGGGTATATTTTTAAAGTAACTTCTAATATGTGGCTGGGAATTCCTATTATTGAAGAACTTTCACAAAATAGACATATTCATGTGATGTTTTTCACATAATTTAAGTATATAATCACTATATAAACAGTAATAACATTTTACAAAAGAAAGATTTATAAGATACTATGGAGAAAAGTAGCTACAAAGTAATTGTTTAACGAATCTTGTTCTCCATTTGTAATGAAATAGCTTTAAATACTATTAATCTATTAAATTTGAAAAAGGGAGTTGCAAAAGATGAAACAACAAAATATAAATCGTGTCGTTTTAATTGGTACAGGTGCTGTAGGATGTAGCTATGCTTATTCATTAATTAACCAAGGTGTTACAGAAGAACTTGTTTTAATTGATGTAAACAAAAAAAGAGCAGAAGGGGAAGCAATGGATTTAAATCATGGGATCCCATTTGCCCCGGCTCCAACGAAAGTATGGGCAGGCGACTATTCTGACTGTGGAGATGCTGATTTAATTGTTATCACTGCAGGTCTACCTCAAAAGCCAGGAGAAACTCGTTTAGATTTAGTTGCCAAAAACACAAGCATCTTCAAAAGCATTGTGAAAGAAATTACTGCTAGCGGATTTGATGGCATTTATTTAATTGCCACAAACCCAGTTGATATTCTTACTTATGTCGTTTGGAAAGAGTCTGGTCTTCCTAAAGAGCGAGTAATCGGTTCTGGGACTACATTAGATTCTGCCCGTTTCCGTTATATGCTAGGGGAGTATTTCGATGTAGATACACGCAACATTCATGCTGCTATTATCGGTGAGCATGGAGATACAGAGCTACCAGTATGGAGTAGTACAACCATTGGATTAGAAAGCATTGATACAAAGCTAGCTAAAAATGATCAATACTCTCAAAAAGACCTAGATGAACTTTTCATTAATGTCCGCGATGCTGCTTATCATATTATTGAGCGTAAAGGTGCGACTTATTATGGAATCGGAATGTCCCTTGTCCGTATTACCAAAGCGATTCTTGGAAATGAAAATTCTATTTTACCAGTATCTGCATACCTAGATGGAGAGTATGGCCATAAAGATATCTATATTGGTGTTCCTGCTATTATTAATCGTCAAGGAATCCGTGAGGTTCTTGAACTAAAACTAAATGAAAAAGAAGCAGAACAATTTAACCACTCTGTGGAAGTACTTAAACAAACAATGAACTCTGCTTTAAATTAAGTTAGAAGCCTATTGCCATTAACTGCAATAGGCTTTATTTCATTTCTTCTATTAAATGAAGTGGCTCATAACCATACTCTATTAAATTGATCGATCCATTTTGCTGAAATATCATTCCCTCTTCTTCTAATATCCTTCTTTGAAGCTGACCATGTTCACCTGTTAATCCAATGCATCCTTTACTATTAAGCACTCTGTGCCAGGGAAGTTGATATTTCTCCGATAAGGTATGAAGAACTCTAACTACTTGTCTTGCGGCCCTTGGACTGCCAGCAATCTTCGCAATTTGCCCATATGTCATTACTTTTCCCTTTGGAATAGCACAAATAATGTTGACCACCCTTTTCGTGAAAGGCTTCATTCTTTATATCTCCTGTCTTATATAATATCTTTTAAACATTTTATCAGAATTATGTAGCGTATTTAAAGAAGATTGCCCTTTTATTGGTGCAGTGATTGGGTTAGGGAAATTTGTATGTGTTTGTTTTTCTTTTTTTGTGACTTCCCCCCATCAACTCTTTCTTATTCCAATGCCAAACATTATTTTTTATAAAGATTTTAATAAAACTCATTTTTTTCTTTTTATAGGGAATAAATCTAATAATAAGACTTAGAAAGGAGTTCTATGGATGAAAAATATTCTATTCTTTTTACTCTTCACTTTTTCGCTTATCATAAGTGGCTGCTCCAATGAGTCAACAGAGAGTCAAGCAAGTCAAGCTAATTCACCTGCACAGGAAGAAAATGCGGATGGACAAGCTAGTGCAGAAGGAAATCAAACGACTGTGGAACCCAATCCTTCCTCAACCAATGAACAATTGACAGAAATCCGGTCTATGCTAAAAATGGAAGAATCTAAATTGCCAACAAAATTCCCCATAACAGATACTGAATATATAGGTGCCAAAATTAATAAAAATGAAACAGATGAATATTCTATTTCCTTTTATCAAACACAAGAACCAGTCACGATCAATGATGAATCGTTAGCTACTAATGAGAACATGATTGCAACGTTTAAGGCAGAAACATTCGATGATTCTAGCAAACAAAAGGAACTTTTCCCAGAGGTTTCCTTAGAGTCTATACCAGATGATATGAAAGTAGACTTAGGCTATCAAATTACGGGAATGAAAGAAGGAGCAGCTGGAAGTTCGTATTTGGTTTGGAAAGAAGGACGTTGGGTCCTGCAAATTAAATCGATCTCTGCTGATGAATTAGATACCGCTGATATCGCCAGAAAAATGGTGGATTATTTGGAAGAGAATGCGCTCCCTGTTCCTAATGAGAACGGAAGAATCGAAGTAAACTATCCAGAGAATGCAGAGGAAGTAGAAATTACTGTGAGATGGGAAGAAGGAAATATTGTTTATACTCTTGAAACAGCAGAAGTACCGATAAATGCATTAATGATGACTGTCTCAACAGAATGATTTGTAACTGGGGCTAGCGCAAACTTGAATAATTCCACTATAACTAACTTGATTTCAGCAGGATTTTCGTTTTATCGGATTACTTCAATCTTCTTTTCAGTTAAATTTTTCGGTTTATCAGCCAAACTTTTCGATTTTTCAGCCAAACTCGCATGCTTTTCAGCCTATCCCCTATCTATATAACAAAAAAAGAGTTATTGGAAAAGTAAATCTCCTTCTCCAATAACTCTTTTTTTGAAACCACTTAAAAATAAAGTTTATGCACGTACTTTCATCACTGAACAGTCGTCGCAATGAATCATGTTTTTAATTAATTCTTTATTCTTTTCTTCAAATAGTTCATTATGGGACGACACCATAGCACTGTTGCTTGCTTCAGGCTGGATATATAATTTAGCTTTATTGACTGCATTCGCTGCATCTTGGAAAGCTCCTGCAATTAAATGAACTTTACCTTCATGCTTAAGAATATCCCCAGCCGCAAATATACCTGGCACAGATGTCTCACTATTAACATTACCTGCTATGTAAAAATCTTCAAGCATGTCAATTTTTAATTTACTATTTTTTAATAAGGAAGAATCCATTTCATATCCATGATTAATAACTACTTCATCCACTTTTACAGTGGTTACATCTTCTGACTTTGTATTCGTTAATTCAACTGAATCAATACGATTATGGTTTTCGTTAGCAATCAGTTTAGTAATAGAAGTATGGAATAAACATTCAACATTGCTTTCTAACAATTCTCTTGCTTTTGCCTCGTGACCAGCAAGTGTATCTTTTCTACATGTTAAATACACTTTTTTTGCAATTGGCTCTAGTTCAAGTGCCCAGTCCACTGCTGAGTTTCCGCCACCAGAAAGAACGACCACTTTATCTCTAAAGTGCATTAAAGATTTCACCGTATAGTTTAGATTGGAGACTTCAAACCTTTCGGCACCTTCTATTTTTAGTTTTTGTGGAGTGACTATTCCGCTTCCTACTGCTACAATAACCGTTTTGGAGTAATGAATTTGTCCTGAATCCGTTTCTAATAAGAAAATTCCTTCCTTATCTTTTGAAATGGAGTGAATCTTCGTATTCGTTACTACCTCAGGCTTAAAGGTCAGTCCTTGCTGTACTAGCTGCTCTCTTAACCTCTCACCTGGCATTGGAGTGATGCCACCAACATCCCAGATCATTTTTTCAGGATATAAGTGCAGCTTTCCGCCTAACTGTGGCAAGAATTCTATAATTTTTGTTTTCATTTCTCTTAATCCACTATAAAAAGCAGAATACAGTCCTGCTGGTCCGCCACCAATTATTGTCACATCGAATAGTTCTCTATGATCCATTAACCTGCTCACTCCTATTTTGAAAGTTTTGTACTATATATATGTTTAAATCGTTCTGTCTATTAGTTATATTGATTATCATTCTCATTTAAATACTACCTTTTTTTTTGAATTTTTTCAATCCTATATATAAAACTGATTGAGTCAAGTTTTTGTGGGAGTTTTTTTTAGCTCCCTTTTTATAAAGTAAAACTTCTAATTTTGTATCCGTTTTCTAAATGTTTTCTT
>NZ_JBQHVO010000055.1:0-36741 GCF_052064465.1 Niallia sp. HCP3S3_B10
TAGGATTGGTTGTGGTGACTTAATTCTACCAAGAGAAGGTCTTCCTTTTTACATGGAAATTTTCATTTACACAAAATATTTTATACTCTCACAATCTTCTCCCTTTTGCTGCATAGAATAAAAGAAGAAAAAAAATATTGTTTAATTCTAGTAAACTTAAGATTATGTCAAAGGAGAAATGCACTTGATTATTATTATCCTAGCTTCTTACTTAATCGGTTCTTTTCCAACTGCCTTAATTATCGGCAAGGTTTTTTATGGTATAGACATTCGTAAACATGGCAGTTTTAACCCAGGAGCTACTAATTCTATTCGCGTGTTAGGCAAAAAAGCTGGGATTGCCGTTTTACTACTTGATGTCGGAAAAGGAGCGCTAGCCACATGCTTACCATACTTGCTAATGGTAGATATAAATCCGTTATACACTGGATTAGTCGCTGTCATTGGTCATTGCTTTCCAATTTTCGCTAGATTCCGTGGTGGAAAAGCAATTGCAACTACAGCAGGGACCCTTCTCGTTGCCAATCCAGCTTTGTTTTTCATTACCTATTTTGCATTCTTCGCTGTTATTTTTATAACAAAATATGTATTCTTGGGTAGTATTTCAGTAGGAATAATCATTTTTTTATATGCGCTATTATCTCCTACCATCCAACATGACTGGCTCTTTTTCTTGTTTTTAATACTATTAATCTTTTTACATCGCTCTAATATTCTTAATTTTATTCATCATCAAGAACCTAAAATTAATGATAAAAACATAAAAAAGGATCGAATTAACCCGAAGAAAATAGGCTGATTCCCCTTAATTGGACAAGCTTTTCAGGAAATTGTTGATTACGGACTTTTCCTGGGAAATACTGTCGAATGAATGGAAATCAAAATAAAGAAGTTGCTCTTTTAAGAGTTGCTCCTTTATTTTGATTTTGGAGGTTGTGGAGGGAAGTGCTGGGATGGGGATGGTGGTTTGGCTGATTTATCGCTAGTTCGGCTGATTCCCTTCCTACTTTGGCTGATTTATCGCTGGTTTGGCTGATTTCCCTCCTACTTTGGCTGATTTATCGTTGGGTTGGCTGATTTCCACGTTCGACTAGAATATATACCACTATCCAAGCTAGTTTTGCCATCCTCCCCCTCTTTTCCCATTAAAAAAGCTGCCAGCAAAGTCGTTTTCAACATTTGCTGACAGCTAAAGGGGAGATAGATCCCCTTCTTATCTTTTATTCATTTCTTCGACTAATAATTTATTAACCATTTGTGGATTTGCTTGTCCCTTTGTCGCTTTCATCAATTGACCAACAAGAAACCCAATTGCTTTTTGTTTTCCATTTTTAAAGTCTTCAATGGATTGAGGATTGTTATCCAATACTTCGCCGATGATTTTCAGCAATGCACCTTCATCAGAGATTTGCACTAGCCCTTTCTCTTTAACAATCGCTTCCGCATCTCCGCCATTTTCAATCAACTCTTTAAAAACTTGTTTTGCAATCTTACTGGAGATTGTTCCATTTCCAATGAGCTTTATCATACCAGCAAGATTTTCTGGAGTTAGCTTTACTTCTGCTAGCTCCTTTTGCTCTGCGTTTAAATAGGCAGAAACATCGCCCATTACCCAGTTAGAAGCAAGCTTTGGCTCCGCTCCATTTGCAACAGTGCCTTCAAAGAAATCAGCCATTTCCTTCGTAACGGTTAATACTTTCGCATCGTACTCTGGTAAGCCCCATTCTTCCATATAACGCTTTTGTCTTGCATCTGGTAATTCTGGAATTTCCGCACGAATTCTTGCTTTCCAATCTTCGTCGATATACAAATCTGTTAAATCTGGTTCGGGGAAATAACGATAATCATCTGAACCTTCTTTAACACGCATTAGCAATGTTGTACTTGTTGCTTCATCAAAGCGGCGTGTTTCTTGATTAATGACACCACCTGAAGAAACAACCTCTCTTTGTCGTTGTTCTTCATACTCTAATCCTTTGCGAACAAAGTTAAAGGAGTTTAAGTTTTTCAGCTCCGTTTTTGTTCCAAATTCCTCTTGTCCTACAGGACGAATCGAAATGTTGGCATCACAGCGCAAAGAACCTTCTTCCATTTTACAATCAGATACGCCTGTATATTGAATGATGGATTTCAATTTTTCCAAGTAAGCATATGCTTCATTTGGTGTACGAATATCTGGCTCAGAAACGATTTCAATTAATGGCGTTCCTTGACGGTTGAAGTCCACTAATGAATATCCTTTCTCATGATTCAGTTTTCCTGCATCCTCTTCTAAATGCACACGGGTAATCCCAATTTTTTTCTTATAGCCATCTACTTCAATTTCAATCCAGCCATGCTCTCCAATCGGTTTATCGAATTGTGAGATTTGATAAGCTTTTGGATTATCTGGATAAAAATAGTTTTTACGGTCAAATTTCGTCTCCGTCGCTATTTCACAGTTTAATGCCATAGACGCTTTCATGCCATATTCTACAGCTTTTTTATTTAAAACAGGTAGTACGCCAGGATAGCCTAAATCGACTACTGTCGTATTTGTATTCGGCTCAGCACCGAAGTGATTGGGACTTGCTGAGAATATTTTTGATTGTGTTTTTAACTCTACATGGACCTCTAGCCCAATGACTGTTTCAAATTCCATCTTTTTCACCCCTTACAGCGTTGGTTTTTGTTTATGATAATCTGTAGCTTGTTCAAACGCATAAGCCACTTTATATACAGATGCTTCATCAAAGTGTTTACCGATAATTTGTAAACCAAGTGGCAAACCGTTAGAGAAGCCGCAAGGAACCGATATACCTGGTACGCCAGCTAAGTTCACTGGAATCGTTAATATATCGTTTGCATACATCGTTAATGGATCATCCACATTTTCTCCTAACTTAAAGGCTGGTGTTGGAGTAGTTGGTCCAATAATAACATCATACTTTTCAAATACATCTTCGAAATCTTTTTTAATTAATGTACGTACTTTTTGTGCTTTTTTATAATAAGCATCATAATAGCCAGAGCTTAAAGCAAAGGTTCCAAGCATAATTCTGCGCTTCACTTCATCGCCAAATCCTTCTGCACGTGAACGCTTATACAGATCGATTAATGTTTCCACATTATCCGCACGATAACCATATCGTACCCCATCAAAACGAGAAAGGTTTGCAGATGCTTCTGAAGAAGATAATAAATAATATGTAGCAAGGGCATATTTACTATGTGGCAAGGAAACTTCTTCCCATGTTGCGCCTAATTTTTCTAATACCTTTAATGCATCTAAAACAGATTGGCGAACTGTTTCGTTTACTCCTTCTGCTAGATACTCTTTCGGCACAGCTATTTTCATGCCCTTAATATCTCCCGTTAGGCCTTTCGTAAAATCAGGAACCTCTACATTTGCCGAAGTAGAATCCATTGGATCTAAACCAGAAATAGCATTAAGCAAGAAAGCATTGTCTTCTACCGTACGTGTAATTGGTCCAATTTGATCAAGTGAGGATGCGAACGCAACGAGACCAAAGCGAGAAATTCTTCCATATGTAGGTTTTAAGCCGACAACCCCACAGAAAGCTGCTGGTTGACGAATGGAGCCACCAGTATCTGATCCAAGGGAAAATAGTACTTCACCCGCTGCAACCGATGCAGCAGATCCACCTGATGATCCACCAGGAACTGTTTCAAGATTCCATGGATTTTTCGTTTTTTGGTAATAGGAATTTTCCGTGGAAGATCCCATAGCAAATTCATCCATGTTTAGCTTTCCGATTGTTATAGCTCCAGCTGCTTGCAGCTTGTCCATAACTGTTGCATTATAAATCGGTTGGAAATTCTCTAAGATTTTACTCGAACAAGTTGTTCTTAAATCCTTCGTAACAATATTATCCTTTATCCCAATCGGCATTCCGAATAGGCTCCCGGAATGTTCCCCATTTACAAGCTTGCTATCTAGTACGCTAGCTTGTGATAAAGCATTTTCTTCATCTAATGTTAAAAATGCTTGTACTTTCCCATCTACGTCTTTTATGCGATTATACGATTCTTTTACTAAATCTGTAACAGATATCTCTTTCTTATGTAATAGTTCCTGTAAATCCGTCATCTTTTGATCAAAAAGACTCATATGATTTCCCCTCCTTACTCAATGATAGATGGCACTTTAATTTGTCCATCCTGATGGTCTGGCGCATTGCGTAAAACTTCCTCAACAGGTAAGCCCTTTGTTGGTACATCTTCACGTAATACATTTTTCATATCTAATACATGGGAAGTTGGTTCAATTCCCTCTGTGTCTAATTCATTTAGTTCTTCTGCAAAAGAAATAATAGCATCCAATTGCTTTTGAAAATGCTCTGCTTCCTCATCCGATATCGCAAGTCTAGCTAGATTCGCAACATGCTTTACTTCTTCCTTTGTAATTCTTGACATATATATGTCACCTCCATCGTTATACGTACAATACAATAATCTGATAATAGCAAACAAATCATTAGGAAAGCAACCGAAAGTAAGATTATATCTTGTAAGAAAGCCGTTTCTTTATAAATGATTGTTTTTCCTTGAAAAATGTTTATCCATATTAAATGTACATAGTCTTTACAATTATACCATTTTGATTTAGTTGGTCGCTCCGTTCATTTCTATTTTAAAGTAAAAATAGAGGGACCTCCCTCTTTTTATCGGTTATTCTCCAGCGAGGAAAGGAGTGGCTCATACATCATTAACGCATGATTTTCTGTAATATACTCTTCCTCCAATAATACACCTCTTCTATTAAATTTTTTTCGATAAATTTGATTATGGCGAATATAGCCGCCGAAATAGGCTGGTGTGATTTGATGCTCCTTTTCAAACACTTCATAATGAGATAAACTAGGTGCTGCCCCTAGCCATTCCCCTTTTAAATGGGTATCTGTTACTTCTAAGCATAATTGAAAAGTAGTATCTGTTTCATTTTTGATTTGTAGGTCTAAATAATTGTAGGAACAAGTCGCGCCACTACCGAATGGCTGTGTTCGGTTGGAATCAGGGAAAACATCATAACTATGGCGATGCCTTTCCA
Source organism: Niallia sp. HCP3S3_B10 (assembly GCF_052064465.1). NCBI lineage: Bacteria > Bacillati > Bacillota > Bacilli > Caryophanales > Bacillaceae > Niallia > Niallia sp. HCP3S3_B10. The sequence goes on from NZ_JBQHVO010000055.1 coordinate 5,051, forward strand.
CCACTGTTAACGGAGTATGTAATGTCATCCAATAAATCAGATTAGAAAGCTGGCACAGCCCTCCTCCAACTCCAGTACGATAGCTCCCAGAATACAGAACCATCCCGTCTACAAAACCCTTTTTATAAGTGGGCTTGCCTATTGTTCTCCAATAAGAAAAGGTTTCTCCTGGTTCTATGACTATCAAATTTATTTTTGAAACCGCCACTTTTAAATTAATAATTTTGTTATACTGCAGCCTCATATCAACATCCTTTAATTCTCTTAGTAGCATTGTTTTATGGGTAAAATAAGAATGGGGTAGTAATGCCTTTTGCTTTTTCTTTGCATAGTGTTTTCTCGCTATCATCCATTGCATATATCTCTTTGTGGTATAATATTTTTTCCCGAAATAAAGACGTAGGGCTGACCTTTTTTTGGGTCTTAACGCTGTAATATTCATAAATACGCTCTCCATTTTTTCCCTTTTCTCCTTTATTTCGCTAACTATTTCGTAAATCCTTCTTTTTTCTAAGAGGGTTGTTAAGCAGTAAAAATCCCTTATACCCGAGACAGAAATTGCTTTATTTTTCTCATTCTTGGCAAATAGATAGGAAATTCACGCAAAATCCGATACAATAGTTAATATTTAGAAGACTAAAAAGCTAGGTGACGAACAATGAATGAATTAGACTCTTTAAAATTAGAAAACCAACTTTGTTTTCTTTTATATGCAAGTTCACGGGAATTAACGAAAAAATATAAGCCCTTGTTAGAGGAGCTAGATGTAACCTATCCACAATACCTAGTTCTTTTACTTCTATGGGAGCATAAAAGTCTTAGTGTGAAGGAAATGGGAAATTACTTATACCTCGATTCTGGTACACTAACGCCAATGCTTAAGAGAATGGAACAGCAACAATTACTCCAACGTAAGCGATCCCTTGAGGATGAGCGTTCCGTACTCATTACCTTAACGGACAAAGGAGCTTCTCTACAGCAAAAAGCAGCATGTATTCCAACCGAAGTTTTCAAGCTTTTTGGAAAATCAGACGAAGAAATCACTGAATTAAAGCAATCACTATTAAAGCTTTTGCAAAACCTCACGTAATGCACCATGATTTAAAATAGGATAGACATAAAGAGAGCAGATAAAAGTTTAGGTACTTTCATCTGCTCTCTTTTTATGCTTCTATTAAGCTGTAACCACTTCTAATTGAACATCAATATTTCCTCTAGTTGCTTTAGAGTATGGGCAGAAGTTATGCGCTTTGTGTACAAGCTCCTCTAAAACATCCTTTTCAATTCCAGTTCCTTTTACAGATAATTTTACAGCTAATTTAAATCCTTGATCTGTTTCATCCTTTAGTAAGCTAACACTAGCTGTTGTTTCAGAGTCAAAGTTTACTTTTTCTCTTTGTGCCATTAATTGTAATGCACCATCAAAACATGCCGAATATCCAGCTGCAAATAATTGCTCAGGGTTTGTCGCATCCTCCAATTCCTTTGCTCTTTGAGTTCCTGGCATCGCTGTATCAAATTGAATAACATAGTCTTCTGACTCTACTCGACCTTCTCTTCCACCAGTTGCTGTAACAGATGTTGTAAGAATTGTATCGCTCATGATTATTCCTCCAATAATTTATTATTTTCCACATATACATTGTACGCAATATAATTTCACAAAACAAATATTTTGCACTTTCTTTTCATATTTACCCTTTTCAAAAAAAGTAAACATGCCTACAACAATTATTTTAAACAAAAAAGCCCAAAAAGATTTCTCCTTTTGAGCCCTTTTCTTACTTACTAAACCATTTTCCAATAGTCGTAAATAATCCCTTTTTCTGACTATCTTGCGAAGATTCCTCTTCTACTGTATCGTTTGTTTGTTCCCCGATATAAATATCTTCTTTATTAATCGCATGATCATAAGCAATTAATAAGCCAATTTCACTATCTGCCTCTTTATTGGTTACAATCGTGTATTCCATTTTGGCTTGATTAGCTTCCTTAATATATTTCGATAAGTATGAATAGTCTAAATGACCATTTAAATATAACTTCGCACCTGTATTCTTTTTCATCGCATCAAGTATTTCTTTGTAGGGCGATGGTTCAATTACTTGGGATTGATTTAGTGCAATCACAACTCTTTCTCTTAGAGTACCAAGAAATTTTCTTCGTTCCTCTGGCTTTGTTTCCTTTGCCCCATACATTCCCTTTTGCATATAATCATCTAAGTTAGGGTTTGATGACATGTTCACAACTCCTTCAAATAGATTCCTTTTCTCATACTATACTCTACTCTGCTGATAAAAAACCTTGTACCTTTTTGAAATTTTTTTGTCATGATACAAAAAGAGAGAGTTAGGCATCAGTTATTCCACTTTTCAAGGGAAGCATGATGATTAACTCTCTGACATTATCCTCTTAACCTTCAGTAAGTACACCGTTAGCTTATAAAATTCGAGGAAGAAGGTGTTCAACTAACCATAAACGTGAGATCAAGAGTTCCCATTTATGGAAGTATCCCTTTATTGATAAATATGAATAAATGGTTCTTCTGCATCAACATCACGAACAATTAATGCTTCAGGGCCATATACGGAGGTAATGCTAACCTGCACAGAAGAGGTATTATTTGGCGGAAAATGTTCCATAACCTTCCCTGCAACAAATTGAGTGAAGCCGAGTGCTTCTGCTTCTCCATAAAACTGAATCGGAATCTCAATGCTTAAATTCTGCATTTCATCATTCACATAGAAAGCTCTTCCGACAACTCCATTAAAGTTAGGAAAATAATTTTCAATGTCCTGCTTAAAATAAGAAAATGCATCCGCTTCTGACTTATATTGCGTATCTGAGCTTGGGAATAAAATATATTTTTCATTAATCTCTTCCCAGTCCCCTATACTTTTGCTATCACCTGCAACCTTAGCATATGAAATAAAGTTTCCAGGAACAACAGAGGAGCTTTCTTTCTGCTCAAAAAGAGAAATAATGATTGGAACCTTTTCAAGTCCTTCCACTTCTCTAATTCTTTTTACTACCTCTATTGCCATTTTTTTCCCTTCTTTTTCAAGCTTTGTTCGATCTATTTTCAGTTCTTTTGCCGCTCCCTTTTCTACATAGGAATAGACTGAATTCATAGCCAAACCAATTGAAATTCCACCAAGCTTTAAACTATTATCATCGGTTTTCACTAAATAATCATGTTCGAGGATATGAGCTAAATAAATGGGCTCTTTGCCATTTTCCTCGCCAGCTGGATTTAACCCCTTTGCATTCTTGCTAGACTTTCTCCCAAGCCAATTGGTGATTAAACTGCTATCTAAATACTGGCCTTCTTGGAAAAAGTATTGTTCTGGATCATATGCATTTTGTGCAATTCGCATTAATCCTGTTTCAAATTCAGCAATGTCATAGCGGGTATTTAAATTATTTACAACCAATCCCCTTGCTTCAGAAGCTTTGAATGGAACAACTACCTTATAATAATCGTCAGAGATTTTATAATTTGGTATAATCGCTGTTTCTGTTGTATTACTATCTACGTCTTCTGTCTTTACTTCTTCTTCTTTATTAAAGTTAGGTGCACAAGCTGATAGGACTATTATTAGTCCAAGCACCATCATTACGTGTTTTTTCATTCAGCAAACACACCTTTGTTCTTCAATTCTTCCATAAGTTTTTCCTCATCCCATACTTCAAGACCTAACTGTTCCGCTTTTGTTAATTTACTTCCTGCATCATTTCCTGCAATGACTAAATCTGTTTTCTTGCTGACACTTCCTGTTATTTTACCACCTAATAATTCAATTTGTTCTTTAGCTTCATTACGAGAAAGTTGTTCTAACTTTCCTGTTAAAACAATGGTTTTTCCAGCAAATACGGAATCAGCATCTTCTGTCGTTACTGGTAATGGACCCGTATATTCCATGTTAACACCATAGGTTTTAAGTTCATTGATTAATTCCAGCACTTCTTCCTGTTCAAAAAAAGTGACAATGGAGTCAGCCATTTTTTCGCCAATTTCATTAATAGCCGTTAACTCTTCTTTTGATGCTTTAACAAGCTGGTCCATATGTTTGAATTCCATTGCAATTGTTTTCGCTGCTTTTGCTCCCACATGTCTAATTCCTAAGCCAAACAACAGCCTCTCAAGGGAATTTTGCTTTGAAGCTTCTATTGCTTGCAATAAATTATTCACAGACTTTTCGCCCATTCTTTCTAATTGAATGAGTTGCTCATAATCTAATGTGTATAAGTCCGCAACATCTTCAATTAGTTTTTCAGAAAATAATTGGCTCACTACTCGCTCACCAAGCCCGTCAATATTCATAGCATTTCTAGAAACAAAGTGAATTAAGCCTTCCCTAATTTGCGCAGGACATTTTGGATTAATACAGCGCAATGCTACTTCTTCCTCTAATCGAACAAGTTCACTATTACATTCAGGACAATGAGTAGGCATTAGAAATTCTTCTTCTTCACCGGTTCTTTTTTCCACTAAAACATTCACTACTTCTGGAATAATATCACCAGCTTTTTTGACAACAACCATATCGCCGAGTCTAATATCTTTTTCCCGTATTAAGTCCTCATTATGTAGTGATGCTCTTTTCACCGTTGTTCCAGCAACCTTTACGGGTTCTAATACAGCAGTTGGCGTCACAACACCTGTTCTCCCTACATTCAGTTCAATGGCAAGAAGCTTTGTCATTACTTCCTCTGCGGGAAATTTGTATGCTATCGCCCATCTCGGACTTTTTGCAGTTGTTCCAAGCTGCTCTTGCTGAGCTAAACCGTCTACTTTTATTACAATACCATCTATTTCATAGGGCAAGTGTGGACGTTTTTCCTGCCAGCCTTCAATATACTGTAAAACATCCTCAATTGTTTGACATTTTTTTCTTTCTTTGTTTGTTTTGAATCCAAGTGTATCGAGTAAATCCAGTCCTTCACTATGGGATTGAACACCAGTCTGACCAACATCCCCAATGGCATAAAGGAAGATATCCAAGTTTCGAGATGCCGCAATGCGCGGATCTAATTGACGTAAAGAACCAGCTGCAGCATTTCTAGGATTGGCAAATGGATCTTCCCCATTTTCATCCTTTATTTTATTAAGTGCCTCGAAGGATTTTTTCGGCATAAATGCTTCGCCACGAACCTCTAAACTGACCGGTTGATTTAAACGTAGGGGAATAGAACGAATCGTTTTCAGATTCGCCGTAATATCCTCTCCAGTTGTTCCATCTCCTCGCGTTGCTCCTTGTTCAAATAAGCCATTCTCATATCGAAGGGAAACAGCAAGCCCATCTATCTTTAATTCACAGACGTATGAAAAGTCTTCCCCAATAGCCGCACGAACCTTTCGATCAAAATCGCGTAAATCCGCCTCATTAAATGCATTCCCTAAGCTCAGCATCGGTTTTTGATGCTGAACCTTTGAGAACATATCCAGTATTTCTCCGCCAATTCGCTGTGATGGAGAATCATTTGTTCTTAAGCTCGGAAATTGTTCTTCCAAACGGATTAATTCATTTAATAATGCGTCATATTCCGCATCAGGAACAGAAGGATTGTCCAGAACATAATATTCATACCCATACTGATTTAATAAATTATGCAGTTCTTTAACTCGCTTCTCTGCAAGAGTTTGTTCCATATATCCTTTTCCTTTCCTTATCCTTTTTGAATCGGTGCAAATTTAGCTAATAGTCGTTTAATGCCTACTGGGCTTGGAAAAGCAATGTCTAGCTCTTTTGAATCGCCTTCCCCTTTAACACTAACAACCGTCCCAGTACCCCATTTACCATGGACTGCTTTATCGCCTACACTCCATCCGATTCCTTCTCCACCTGTTGCGACTGTAGCAGGACGGATAACTGCCTTTCTCGTTGGCTGCTGTTGGGAATAAGAAGTTCGAGAGCCGCTTTGTGCTGGTGACATTCTTTGTCTATTCGAAACAGGATTCACACCTTCAAGCAAATCTTCCGGAATTTCTTTTACAAACCGAGAAGGTGGATTCATATTGGTACGTCCAAATAAAGTTCTCATCTGGGCATTTGTTAAATACAATTGCTTCTCTGCCCGTGTAATTCCTACGTATGCAAGACGGCGTTCCTCTTCCATCTCTCCTTCTTCCATTAATGAACGAGAATGTGGGAAAACTCCTTCTTCCAAACCAATTAAGAAAACAATTGGGAATTCTAAACCTTTTGCAGAGTGCAATGTCATTAAAACAACAGAATCTGCTTGTTTTCCATCATCATCCAATTTATCAATGTCGGCAACCAATGCTAAATCTGTTAGGAAAGCAATTAATGATTTATCGTCATTAGCATCTTCAAAGTTTTTCGACACAGACATAAATTCTTCTATGTTTTCTAATCTACTTTGAGCTTCAATGGACTTTTCCGCTTTTAACATGTCTACATAGCCGGATTTATCAATAACTTCTTCGACAAGTTCTGTCACAGATAAATATTCCTGCATTCTTGTATAATTTTGAATTAAATCACGGAATTCACTTGCAGCCTTCGTAATCTTTGGACTTAAGCCAATTAATTCAACGGCCTCTAATGCTTGATACATGGACATATCATGCATTGCTGCGAAATTAGCGATTTTATCAACTGAACTAGAGCCAATTCCACGCTTTGGAACGTTAATGACCCGTTGGAAGCTAATATCGTCATCCGGATTTGCAATCAGACGAAGATAAGCAAGTGTATCTTTAATTTCCTTTCGATCGTAGAACTTTATACCTCCAACAATCGAATATTCAATATTTGACTTAAGAAGCATTTCCTCCATTACACGTGATTGTGCGTTTGTTCGATAAAGGATAGCTATATCCGATAAGTTAAGAGATGTTTCTCTTCTTAATTCTTGAATTTTCCCAATAACAAATTGCGCTTCCCCTTGCTCACTATCAGCTCGGTAATAGTATATCTTGTTGCCATCTTCATTTTCTGTCCATAAATTTTTATCTTTACGACCAGAATTATTGGCAATGACCTGATTCGCGGCTTGCAGAATTCGTTTTGTGGAACGATAGTTTTGTTCCAGCATTACTACTTTTGCATTTGGATAATCCTTTTCAAAAGAAAGGATGTTGGATATATCTGCACCACGCCATGCATAAATAGACTGATCAGAGTCCCCAACTACACAGAGATTGCGGAATCGGCTTGCTAAAAGTTTTACTAGCATATATTGTGATCTATTCGGTTGCGATAGGTAAGACTTTGAAGTAATCTCCATCTTTTCCCCCGCTTAGCACCGTACGTGAGACTTTCACCTCATACGGCGCCCCATCAACTACTAGCTCGTTACATTATCAATTACACAGTTTCCCACTTTTTTACGAAGAGTGTTAACTTTACTCAGTTGTTCTTCATTAAGATTCAGTACATTAAGATACTTATTAATGGTGTTTTCTTTTACCGCATGGATTAACTTATGAATTTCCTTACATATAAATATAAGGTTTCGATAAGCGTCTGTTCCGCCTAAATTTCTTGGCTTCTTATGATGAAGTTCCATTTCCCCAATAATTAAGTCTTTACCAGTTATTGCACATTTACCTAACTGTGCAATGTACTTGGAGAGTCGATTGTCATTGTATTCCATACTCTCCGATTTTATTGGGTTTTCCATCAAATAATGTACCATGAATGGCGATACAGCTTCTTGGCTATTATGAACCAAGATTCGACCACTTTCGGTATAAGAGTTTTTCTCCTGAGTAAAGTTCAAAGGGCTTTTGTGTTTCACCCCATCTATCGGGAATAAAATCATGCCACATGCAAAGAATTTCTTTTTATTAAGATAATCTTTATATGCTTTTTGAAAGAATGGTGTGATAACTCCCTTTGAACTCTTTGCTTTTTTAAGCTTGTTATACAGGATTCGTTTGACTGAGTAAGAAATTTCACTGAAATCCTTTGTCGTATGTGTCGCATACCGATAATAATTGTGAATTCCCAAGATAGTTGAGTTAAATTTAGTTACTTCAGCCTTATTCGGTTTTCTTCGAATAAATTCAGCTTTTGTTTTTATTTTCTCAATTACCTTGCGTCGTGATTTATCTGTCATATGCGATTTAACAACACGCTTTTTGCCTTTTGGTACTACTTTGAACTTAAACCCTAGAAACTCAGAATAGTTCTTACGTAAATTGACTACTCTCGATTTCTCATTGCTGATTTCAAGGCCTAATCTTTCCTTTAACCACTGCTTAGAAGATTCAAATATAATAAATGCGGTTTTGTGGTCTCGACAAAAGATTTTAAAGTCATCTGCATATCTTACAATAAACATTTCCTTTAACTTGGTATACCTTTTAAGGGTGGCGTATTTTACCGTTTGGTCAAACCGCTGTTTTCCACCAATTACACGTATCTTTGTGTAATCCTTTCTCGTCTTAATTGTTTCCCACTGATTACTTATCCACCAGTCGAATTCATTCAATACTACATTTGAAAGTAACGGAGAAAGAATTCCTCCCTGTGGAGTTCCCTTAGTAGGTTTCCCAATTCCTTTAACCTCAGCTTTGAGCATCTTACTTATAATCGAAAGAATACGTTTATCCCTAATTCCAATCGTCCATAGTTGTTTAAGCAACTTCCCATGATCAACGTTATCGAAGAAACCTTTAATATCAACATCTACTACATAATGTAGTTTGTTTTTGTTTGCTAATGTTACAGCCCTTGAATATGCGTGGATTTGACTCCGATGAGGTCTGAATCCATAGCTATGTTTATGAAAGCGAGCCTCGCATATAGGTTCAAGAACTTGTAATAGGCATTGTTGAATAAGTCTATCTTCAATAGTAGGAATTCCTAAAGGACGAATGCCGCCATTTGGCTTTTGGATTTCCTTACGTTTCACTTTATGAGGTTTATAATCATCTAGGCGTTTTTTAACATATTGTACAAGCATATCAGGGCTTCTAAGTCCGATTTCGAATATAGTGTTTTGATTCACTCCCGCTGTCTTACTTCCCTTGTTTTTCTTGATGTTACGAAAAGCAAGTTTAACATTTGCAGGGTGTAGAACTAATTCATATAACTTATTAAAAGTTTTTCCTTCCGAACTTAGCTGATATAACTGGTCAAACATGTCTTGTGTGTTGTAATACTCATTGTTTCTCAGCTTTTGACTTTTTAACTTCTTCGGCTTCGCATGGGTTTCAGTCAATTACTCATCTCTTTACATTCCCAAATTGGGTTTGTAATTTCAGCTTTCATTTCTCTTAGTCATACTCGAACCTGAAATTTCTGTTTTAATAATGTCGTCTTCTAACAGTTGACTAATGGCTATCCCTCCACTGTTTGTTATAACAGTTTCTTTGGTACTGTGCCATTACCTTCACCGACATAAAAGAGGTTATACATATACACTTTCGACATATATGCTTTCCCTGCTACCGCTTCATAGAATGCAAACTCTCCACGTTATCGGCTTACCACGTTCCAAGAATCCTATCTGTTCATTCACAATCCGTAGGTGATTCCTCTAGCCCTGTTAGCTGGATGATGCCTGTAACATCATAAGGTATTTCATAAAGACAAATTTTACTCTACCTCACTAACCCCGACATGCGGGACTATCCGTTTCGAATAGCTATATCTCTAGAGCCGTACATTCGGAATTTCGTCAATAGATGGCTGTGACATCTAATTTCTCACCATAGATTGTCTTGTAGAACCCCGGTCTATCAGCCATACCCCCTGCCTCCAGAGAGCTTTCCTCGTCTTTCTCGTTAGGATGACCTTCAACCGACTTCACCGAGCTTATAACCCTCAAGTGTTTTGCACCACCTGAACGCTATTCGGAGGATTAGGCGAGCCTTTCAGGGCGTTACCCCATCATTCGACTCTTCAGATTCTTAGTTCTCCTAGCATTACGCTAGTGTCTAACCTTTTCAGTTAGAAACGTGTCGCACTATCCTGATACTCATCTACATGAATATATTGAAACTTACGTTGATAGTATTCTAAAACTTCTGGTACTCTTTGAAATAGATGGATTGTCTGCATGATTAAATCATCGAAATCCAAGGCTTGGTTTTTGCGCAAGCGCCTTTGATACTCTGTATATACATCACTAACAATTTGTGAAAAGTAATCGCCTGCAGTCTTCGCAAATTCTTCTGGAGTAACAAGCTCATTCTTTGAAGAACTAATACTTGCTAGAATAGCACGGGGATCATATTTCTTCGGATCAATGTTTCGGTCTTTCAGGATGCCTTTAATAACAGACTGCTGATCTGTTGTATCCAATATCGTAAAGTTTCGGTTATAGCCAATTCGATCAATATCTTTTCTTAATATCCGCACACACATCGAGTGAAAGGTTGATATCCATATATCCTCACTTGCTCCGCCTAAAACAGCTGCTATTCTCTGACGCATTTCCTTCGCCGCTTTATTTGTAAACGTAATTGCTAAGATATTGTATGGATTAACCCCCTTTTCCACCATAAGATAGGCAATTCTCTGTGTTAAAACTCGGGTTTTCCCACTTCCTGCACCTGCCATAATTAATAAAGGACCCTCTGTCGCTTTAACAGCTTCCTTCTGTTCTGGATTTAATCCATTTAGTATTTTATCTGTTAAAAATTGCATCTTTTCACCACCATAAGAACATATATTCTATTTTAACCTAGCTTCATTGGTTATTCAACAATAACTCTTTTTTATTTCGACCGTTCGCAATGCGGCAGATATGTCTGTGTAAATTATATTTCCGACAACAATTACATCTGCATAATTTGCCATTTCCTCAGCCTGTTCGACTGTTTCAATACCTCCACCATAGAACAGAATGGTTTTACTTAATTGACTCTTTGCAGCTTTTACAATCGAAGGTTCTCCATATGCTCCGCTATATTCCAAATAAAAAATGGGCAAATGAAACATCTTTTCTGCCATTAAGGCATATGCTGCGATATCTTCTTCGGATAATTCTGTCTGGGCATTTGTTAATTCCGCTACTTTACAGTCTTTATTTAACACACAGTAGCCTTGAATCAAAAATTCATCCCAATCCATAAGCTCGCCATATTCCTTCACTGCTTCATGGTGAAGACCAGTTATCCATTTTGTATCCCTGCTATTTAAAACAGTAGGAATAAAATATAAATCAAATCCGGGTGAAACCGAATCTATTGTTGACACTTCTAATATACAAGGAACAGTATAGCGACGAACACGCGCCATTAGATTTAGGACATTATCTAATGTTATGCCATCCGTTCCTCCAATGATGATTGCATCTGTACCAGATTCACATAAACGATCTAGCGCTTCATCTGAAATTTCCTTATTCGGGTCTAATTTAAATACATGACGCCATTCGCGCACATCATACATGCAAACTTCCTCCATTCTAACCTTTACATCATTTCATTATAGCATTAGATATTCCATCAAAAAAGAAATCCTTCCGTTTAACTGCTTGTAAATATTTCTTGGTGATTAGAAAAGCGGAGGACACCCGTTTAGGAGCGTGTGAGGTGGACCAACCTTTCCTCAGATATAGGAAAAAACATGGTCAACTCTAGTGAACCGATGTTGACTTATCGTAAGGAAAGGTTGTGAAGCCCATCAGCTTCTAGGTGCCCGGAGCTGGACACCAAATCAACTTCATAAACTTATGCTTTCTTAACTCTTAAAAGGAATGGAGGAAACCCCTCTCTTTTCTATTGGACGAAAAGGAGGAAGCAATTGTTTCATTTCTCACATAGTAAATTAATCATTGTTTTCATCAAAAACTGTCTAGAATTCAAAAATAAAAGGGTTGTCCCGAAAAAGAAAATCGTTCAGATTTAGTCTTTTTTGGGACAATCCCTTTCGCAATCTTATTCTTCTATTTTAGTTGGATCTTCTTTCTTAATTCGTGCTAACGCTAATTCATATGCATCATTTCCATAATTCAGGCAGCGTTTAACGCGGGATATAGTTGCAGTGCTTGCACCTGTTTCTTTTTCAATTGTATGATACGTATTTCCTTCCCTTAGCATTCTTGCTACTTCTAACCGTTGGGAAAGGGATTGAATTTCATTGACTGTACATAAGTCATCAAAAAACTGATAGCATTCTTCCAATGATTCAAGGGAGAGAATGGATTCAAATAATTGATCCAACTCTCTTCCTCTTAATTTATCAATTTGCATAGGAAACCTCCATTTTTTATCCATTATTTTTATCAAAGGCAACATTTTTAATAATCAGCCTTACCAATAGTCAATCATTATTTCAACGTTACGGCGCTCTTTAGTCCAGGAGTCGAAGGGATTATATTAATCCACGTTTTCCCAGGTACAAAACCTACCTGTTTATCTCCTTTAAATGGGAGAAGTCTTCCTTCAACATTTTCCCAATGAACTTCCTGCCATTTTCCTTGCTGCAACAAATAGGCGTTGCCGCCAGATGTTAAATCAATTTCTTTTCTTCCTTTATTATCAATAACCTTATGACTAGTTTCAATTATAAACACATTATCTACTGCCACGGATGCATTTGTTTCATAATCAACTGTTTGTTCCCCATTAGAGAATCGAATATATTTCTGGATATCATCTTCATATAAAAACTGTGAATTAAAGCTTGGATTCGTACCATAATTAATACTGACAGAGGTTGCCTCTTCGCCCTCTATTTCCTCTAGTTCTTTTGTTTTTAAAAATTGTAATGGTTCTGGTGCTCCTGATAACGAATAATTATTCTCCTTTGCACCCTTCTCAATGTTGGCAAAGCTTATGTAAGAATTATGCGGAGCAACTCGATCAGAGGACCTTTTAAAGAGGGTTCCATCATACTCCATGCCGTTTAAATTATCAATATAACCGTTTGTAAGCAGTTTTTTTGCTTCTGGACTATAGCCATGTGCAATATACAAACTATTATAACCCTTTGCAAGCTCGATATAATAGTCTCGTGAACTACGGACAGGCCCAACTACTGTAGGCTTTGTACTTTGAAAAACCGCTAGAAACCGAGTAACTTCACCTTCTGCTAATACTTCATACACAATATCTGCATCTGTCAGTCCTGTTTGTGGTCTTGCATCAGGATGATTATTAACCATAACAGTAACTGCACGGTCTGTACTTTCTGTATTGCTAGGCAAACCAGTTAATGGATATAAAGTAGCAAGGTCTGTTAATCCCTCTTCTTCCTTAGCACCATTGCCGGTTTGATTACCATTATGTTTTCCTACATCCTTCGGTTCGCTGTTGCAGGCCGTTAAGGTAAGAAGCAGAAATAGAAAAACAAACCATCTTTTCTTCATAGTCCCCTCCTAGTAATCCATCAACATGATGTTAAATGGTCTGTGTCGTTTATAACATCTACTCCCTTTATGGGAGTAAATCCTTACTTATTTAATATATCAGAATATTCTAATTAAACAATAGAACTCTTTTATATTTTAACGCATTATCGCTGGAAAGAGTACACTTTTATTCATAACATCAAATAAACCTTTTTGCGTAATCCGAATATATGGCAAATGGGTGGAGGTGAAAAACACAATGGTATAGATAGGATCCTCATACTGGTAACCTCTATCTTTAATATACTGCAGTAATTCCTTCTCTTTTTTAATAAGCTCCTCCATTGGCATAGCAGCCATCATTCCTCTTAATGGCAATGGAATTTCAATGTCTACCTTTCCGTTTTTCACCAGAACAATGCCTCCACCTATCTCCTTTAAGCGATTAAATGCGGTTATCATATCAGCATGGCTTTTTCCTAATAAAACTATATCTCCATCTCCTGTATAAGAGCTAGCCATTCCGCCAATTTCCTTTGTAAATCCCTTCAATAAAGTGTTGATTCGCCATTCTCCCTCTCGATCTAAGAGCATAAAATAACATTCATCGTGTTCCTCTGTGAGAATTGCATCAGAAACGTTAATCGAGATGGAATATGGTTTGGTAATTACTGCATTCTCTAATCTTATTCCAAAGGGCATCGAAAATTGCATGTCAAGGCTATTTACATTCCATTTTATATCAAGGGGGGTTAAATTAAATTGCTCCCACTCAACCGATGGATAGGCTTCCTTTATTTCTTTACGATCTTTCTTCACCCAAATTCCTTTGGCTAACACAGAGACAGGCGTTGGATTATCTTTCGCCTTCAGTAAGTTGATATTCGCAACTCTCCCTGTTGCAATGTTGCCATGTAAATGTTCAATCCCATGAAAGTTAGCGATATTAATGGTTGCCATATTATAAGCATCTATTAATGGTACACCATGATCCATTGCTATTCGAATGAGCTGATCAATATGCCCATTTTCGTAAAAAGAGGACGGAGATCCGTCTGTAGTTAACATTAAACGATCATACTGATCAATTCCCAATTCTTTCATTTCCTTTAGCAATTTAGGCAAATCTGGTCGGATAGAAGAGTACCTAAGACTTACTTTATACCCTTGAAGCAAACGATTCAGCACCTCTTTCCCTGTCATTGCTTCATGATCACTATCTACTCCCAGAAGCATTAATTTTGCGAGCGTTTTCTCAGATGCTCCCGGAAAATGTCCCTCGATTCGCTTTCTCAGACGCTTTGTCTCCTGCATCCAGTGAAGCATCATATCATCACCGTCTAAAAGTTTCGGCCAGCCTGTTAATTCTCCACCTTGAATTACTGCATCATTCTCTATCCAACTTTTTACATTTCCATGGGAAAAAACTTGCTCTTCATCTTGTAGCTCTGTTTGTGCATCATATCTACTCCACCATAATATCGTAGATGGAATGTCCTTCATAAAGTTCAAAAAAGTAAACGCTTTCTTTTTTTCTAACTGCATAGCCAAAACAAGGTTATCATTCACATATGTAGTTGTACCAAATTGTGATGTATATTGGGCTAAGGTTAGGGGATTATATATTTGAAAAGGATGAGCATGTGGTTCTATATATCCTGGAACTAAAAAAAGTTCTGTGCAATCAACAATTTCTGCTTGATCTATTCGGATGGGCATGTCATTGCCCACATAAATGATTCTATCTTGATATATCCAGATATTTGCTATAAGCCACTTGCGTAATATCTGATTTAAATAAGTTGCATTTTTTAGAATGATTGTGGGGGATTTTTCACCATTCAAAATGGATACATGGTCACGCAAAACTTTGTTTTTCCATCGATATCGCTGAGCTAACACTACGCTTCCTCCCTTTTCATGGTCTGTCTCATGTATATAAAAAATGGAACGATTTCTCTTTGAATATATTAGGAATTGCTATGTAATTTCCTAAGATTAACATTATTTTACCATATAAAATATTAATTCATATTACTGTTTTGTTAAATTTATGTAGGAGGAACGAAACTTATGAATCCAAAACAAAATATAAGTTTAATTAATGCGCTTATTCGTATTACTTGTGGTTGTGCATTCCTTGCATGGAGCACGGCAAAAATGACGAAGAAGCCTTATCGACAATCATATTTTCTAATTGCATTGCTAGCTGGGATGAAAATCGCAGAAGGTATCGTCCGTTATTGTCCATTAGTTGCGCTTTATGGAAAAAAGGATGAAATGATGCCTAAATTCCAGCACAAACACACGCAAAATCAAAGCTCTCACAGTCCATCACCATCTTCCCACGATTCCGAGGCAAAAGATTCTTCTTCCTCTCATGGAGTTGCAGAAATGATGGAACAGTTTAGTCCAGAGAAAATATTTTCTCCAGACGATATGAAAAAATAAAACATTGCTATGGGCTATCCAATATATCGGATGGCCTTTATCTTGTTTATGTTTAGGAATGCCTTAAGGTGGTAAATGCAATAACATAAAATGAACGAAGGAGTTGATAAAATGGCAAATCCAAAAAATCCATTGGATCTATATTATAATGATGAATTTCCAAAACAATATCAGGAGCCTCCTGGTGTACAAGCTAAAATGGATCCCCAGCCTGATTGTGGGGAAACAAGCTATAAGGGCTCTGGAAGATTAAAAGGACGAAAATCATTAGTAACTGGTGGCGATTCTGGCATTGGTCGTGCAGCCGCCATTGCTTATGCCCGTGAAGGTGCTGATGTAGCCATTAATTACTTACCAGCTGAACAAGAAGATGCTGATGAAGTAAAGAAATTAATCGAAGCAGAGGGACAAAAGGCAGTGCTGATACCTGGAGACTTAAGTGATGAGAGCTTCTGTAAAGAATTAGTGGATAAAGCTTATCAGGAATTAGGTGGACTAGACGTATTAGCTTTAGTAGCCGGAAAACAACAGGCTGTTGATGATATTCTAGATTTATCAACAGAGCAGCTCCGAAAAACCTTTGAAGTAAACGTATTTTCTTTATATTGGGTAGTGAAAGCGGCACTTCCATACTTGCCAAAGGGAGCTTCTATTATCACAACCTCCTCTGTTCAAGGCTATAATCCAAGTCCAAACTTATTAGATTATGCCCCATCCAAATTCGCCATTAACGGCTTTACTCGAGGCCTTGCCAAACAATTGGCTTCTAAAGGAATCCGAGTAAATTCTGTTGCACCAGGCCCTATTTGGACAGCCTTACAAATTACAGGTGGACAGCCAAGTGAAGCTATTCCTTCATTCGGCCAGCAAGCACCTTTGAAACGTGCTGGACAGCCAGTTGAATTATCAAGTACTTATGTATTTCTGGCATCTGATGAATCTAGCTATGTTACTGCTCAAATATATGGTATTACCGGTGGGATTGAATTGGCTTAAGTTTAAATGGGGGAAGTGTCTCTGTTACCTAGAGGTTGGATTTTTTATGTTGTTGGGCTTAGAGACGACTCCTCTGTTACCTTGAAGGGCGCTTTTGCTTGATTTTGGGCTCAGAGACGACTCCTCTGTTACCTTGAAGGGCGCTTTTGCTTGATTTTGGGCTCAGATACGACTCCTCTGTTACCTTGAAGGGCGCTTTTGCTTGATTTTGGGCTCAGATACGACTCCTCTGTTACCTCGAAGGCGGCTTTTGCTTGATTTTGGGCTCAGATACGACTCCTCTGTTACCTCGAAGGCGGCTTTTGCTTGATTTTGGGCTTAGAGACGCTTCCTCTTCCTCTATTACCACACCATATACCATTAACAAAAGAATCCCCATATGCAATCATCGACTAAATCAATGCTACATACGGAGATTCCTTCTTATTTTATCGCTTTAAAGCCGATGTCATTTCGATAAAAAACGCCATCGCTCTCTAATTTCTCTAGCTCTTTATATACTTTATCCTGTGCATCTTTTAAAGTATGGCTCTTGGCAGCAATTAATAAAACTCGACCGCCATCAGTTGTAAATGCCCCTGCTTCATTTAAGTTCGTTCCAGCATGAAAAATAGAGACATCTTCCATTTTGTCTAAGCCATGGATAACAACGCCTTTTTCATATGCCTCCGGATAGCCTTTTGACGCAATAACTACTCCTAGCATATCCTCTTCATACCATTCAATAGTTGGAGTGTCTCCATTTAATACAGACAAAATAACTTCCACTAAATCGGACTTCATGCGCGGTAAGATAACTTGTGTTTCTGGATCACCTAGTCTTGCATTAAATTCGATTACCTTTGGCCCTTTATCTGTAGCGATTAAGCCAGCATATAAAATGCCTGTAAATGTTCTGCCTTCTGCTATCATCGCTTTTGCAGTTGGTTTGACTATTGTTTCAATTGCCGTTTGCACGATTTCTGGATCGATGTGTGGAACAGGAGAATAAGCTCCCATCCCCCCTGTATTTGGCCCTTTATCTCCATCAAAGGCACGTTTATGATCTTGGGCAATTTCCAAAGGTATTACCGTATCTCCATCCACAAAGGACATTAAAGAAAATTCTTCGCCAGCTAAAAATTCCTCAATAACGACTGTTGCAGAAGCACTTCCGAATTTTTCGCCAACAAGCATTTCCTGGATGCTCTCTAGTGCCTCTTCCATGTTCATTGCAACAGTTACACCTTTTCCTGCTGCTAATCCGTCTGCTTTAATAACAATTGGTGCACCTTTTTCCTCAATATACGCTTTCGCCGCCTTATAATCAGAAAAAGTTTGGTATTCTCCAGTTGGAATTTGATATTTCTTCATTAAGTCTTTAGCGAATGATTTGCTTCCTTCTATTTCAGCGGCACGTTGATTTGGGCCAAAAACTTTTAAGCCAGCAGCTTGAAACTGATCAACCACCCCAAGAAGTAACGGTACTTCTGGACCTACAATAGTTAAATCAATCTTTTGCGTTAAGGCAAAATCGACCAGTTTCGCTACCTCTGTTTCTTCTATCGCAATACGTTCTGCGACATCGGTCATTCCAACATTTCCTGGCGCCACAAAAACAGTGTCCACTTTTTCACTTTCCCTTACTTTTGTACAAATTGCATGCTCCCGACCACCGCGGCCAATAACGAGTACTTTCATTCTCTTATATCCCCCAAGCTTAAAGATATTAATGTTTGAAATGTCTTACTCCTGTTAATACCATTGCAATTCCATATTCATTTGCTTTTTTGATGGAATCTTCATCACGAATACTTCCACCTGTTTGAATAATCGCTGTAACTCCTGCTTTGGCAGCCGCTTCAACCGTATCATCCATTGGGAAAAATGCATCAGATGCTAACACTGCACCCACTGCTTTCTCACCAGCCTGTTCTAAGGCAATTTTTGCAGACCCGACGCGATTCATTTGGCCAGCACCAACCCCAAGTGTCATTTCTTTGTTATTCACTACAATTGCATTTGATTTAACATGCTTAACGATTTTCCAACCAAATTTAAGAGCTTCCCACTCTTCATCTGTAGGCTTCTTCTCTGTAGGAATGGTGATTGTTGCATCATCTAAAGAATAGCGATCAAAATCTTGTGTTAATAATCCACCTTCAATAGAAGTGAATTTCATTTCTTTGCTGCTACCTGTTTCAAAAGGAATCGTTAATAAACGAATATTTTTCTTTCCTTGTAAAATATCTAAAGCCTCTTGGGAATAAGAAGGGGCAATGACAATTTCCAAGAAAATTTCATGTAGTTTTTGAGCTGTCTCTGCATCTACTTCTCTATTTAACGCAATAATCCCACCGAAGATAGAAACTGGATCTGCTTCAAAAGCTTTTGTGAAAGCAGTAAAAATATCTTCTCCTGTTCCAACTCCACATGGATTACTATGCTTAATCGCAACTGCAGCAGGCTCTGCAAACTCTTTTACAATTTGGATTGCTGCATCTGCATCGTTGATATTGTTATAAGATAGTTCTTTTCCATGTAATTGAGTTGCATTAGCAATCGAGAAATCAGATCCAAGTGGTTTACGGTAAAATGCTGCCTTTTGATGTGGATTCTCTCCATAGCGCAAGGATTGCTTCAACTCATATGTAACTGTTAATTTTTCTGGTGTTTCTTCTTGCGTAAGCTCTGTCATATATTCTGCAATCATAGCATCATAAGCTGCTGTATGACGGAATACTTTTGCTGCAAGTCTTCGTCTCGTTTCAAACGATACTTCCTTATCTTGCTTTAATTCAGAAATAACGGTTTGATAATCAACAGGATCTACCACTACCGTTACATACTGGTGATTCTTTGCTGAAGCACGAAGCATTGTTGGTCCGCCGATATCTATATTTTCAATCGCATCTTCCACCGTTACATCTGGCTTAGCAATCGTTTGTTGGAAAGGATATAAATTAACACAAACGATTTGAATTGGGTCAATTTTATGCTCTTCTAATTGGGCAATATGGCTTGGCTCATTAAATTTCGCAAGCAACCCACCATGAATATACGGATTTAATGTTTTCACTCTTCCTTCTAGAATTTCAGGAAATCCAGTGACCTCGCTAACACTCATTACAGGAATCCCACTATCTTGAATTGCTTTTTTTGTTCCGCCTGTAGAAATTAACTCAAATCCTAATTCATGTAGCTCTTTTGCAAAATCTGTAATACCTGTTTTATCAGAAACACTAATTAACGCTCTTTTTTTCATCATTATTCCCCCTGATATTTCATGCCTGTTGATATCTTAAGTATGATGGTCTTTTTAGTTTATCTGTTCGTCTATTGATGGAATACTTCTTTTTTATGAAGTAAGTGTTGTATAACGCTTGGATAAAGTCGGTGCTCCAATGCTTGAATTTTTTCCTGAATGCTTTCTCTTGTTTCTTTGTCTGACAAAGTAATGGCCTCTTGGGCAATGATGGGGCCTGTATCCATTCCAGCGTCAACGTAATGAATCGTGATGCCTGTTTGCGAAACTTTAGCCTTTAATGCTTGGCCAATTGCGTCCTTGCCTGGAAAAGCTGGCAATAGCGACGGGTGAATATTGATAATTTTTCCAGAATAAGCTTGTAAAAGTGTTTCACCTATTAATCTCATATATCCTGCTAGAACAATTAAGTCAACTTCATTTGCTTTTAAATGCTTTAAAATCTCTCGTTCATAGTTTGCCTTTTCCTGATAATTCTTCGCTGCAAAAACAAAGGTAGGTATTTCTTCCTTCATCGCTCTATCAATAACAAAAGCTCCCGGTTTATCAGAGACTAATAGGGTAATAGAGGTATTTAGCTCCTCTCGTTTTACCGCATTTACTATTGCCTGAAAGTTTGAACCATTACCAGAAGCAAAAACAGCAATCCGCTTCATATACATTCCTCCAACACTATTTGAGGATGATATTTATTTCCCCGTCATCTGTTACTTTACCAATTGTATACGCCTTTTCCCCAATACGAGTAAAATGGTCAATTACTTGCTCCTCTTCTTCTTTGCTGACAGCAAGCACCATTCCAGTGCCCATATTAAAGATGTTATACATTTCTTTACGATCGATTTCACCAATTTGCTCCATTTTTTCAAAAACAGCTGGTACTTCCCAGTTTGATTCATCCAGTTCCATTCCGAAGCCTTCTGGAAGCATTCTTGGAATATTTTCGATAAAGCCGCCGCCAGTAATATGAGCAAGACCTTTAATCTCAAATTCCTTTAAAGCAGATAGCACTGATTTGACGTAAATTTTAGTCGGCTTGATCAATTCTTCTCCTAACGTACAACCGAATTCCTCGATATAATCAGATAGAGACATATTGGCTTTGTCAAAAAATAATTTTCGGACAAGAGAGTAGCCATTGCTATGAATTCCATTTGATGCTAGGCCAATCAATACATCTCCAGCTTGGATTTTTTCGCCAGTTACTAGCTTTTCTTTTTCACAAGCTCCGACAGCAAATCCTGCTAAATCATATTCTTCCTCATCATACATTCCTGGCATCTCAGCAGTTTCACCGCCAACTAAAGCACAGCCGGCTTGTTCACAGCCATCTGCAATTCCTTTGACAATCGCCTCGATTTTACTAGGGTCTGCTTTTCCACAAGCAATATAGTCAAGGAAATAGATAGGTTCTGCCCCTTGAACGACAATATCGTTCACACACATTGCCACAGCATCAATTCCAATTGTGTCATGCTTATCAAGCATAAAAGCAAGCATTAACTTTGTTCCTACTCCATCTGTCCCCGATACCAAAACAGGATTATTTAAATGAAGGACAGATAAATCGAACATGCCGCCAAATCCGCCTAATCCACCCATAACACCTGGACGAGTTGTTTTTTTCACATGCTTTTTCATTCTTGTCACTGCTTCATAGCCTGCCTCTATATTAACTCCTGCTTGTTTATAAGCTTCAGCCATTTTATGCCTCCTAAAATATCGAAAAGTCTAGTTTGATTCAGGTGGAAAAGCGACATTTATTCATGCCGCTTTTCTTTTATTTTTAACAGTTACAGAAGTATAATTTTTTTCATTCCATTTGGATCTTAGCTTCTTATCTTTATACTTTCTCGTATGGATGATCCGCGTTGGGATAAATTTCTGTTGGGTACCTACCAGTAAAGCAAGCAAGGCAATGTCCTCTATTTTCCCCATCATCTGTTCTGCCAATTGCATCAATCATTCCTTCTGTGCTTAGGAAGATAAGAGAGTCAGCTCCAATTAATTCACGAAGTTCTTCTACTGAATATTTCGATGCAATCAACTCTTCTTTTGTTGATGTATCAATTCCATAGAAGCAAGGATTTTTAATTGGTGGGGAACTGATTAGGACGTGCACTTCTGTTGCTCCTGCTTCTCTTAACATAGTCACAATACGTTTACTTGTTGTGCCACGAACGATTGAATCATCGACCATAATTACTCTTTTTCCTTCTACTACTCCGCGTACAGCAGAAAGCTTCATCTTAACACCTTGCTCACGAAGAGACTGGGAAGGCTGAATAAATGTTCGACCAACATAGCGATTTTTAATCAAACCAAGCTCATACGGAATACCAGTAGCTTCCGCATATCCGATTGCTGCTGAAATACTAGAATCCGGTACTCCAGTTACTACATCTGCTTCAATAGGTGCCTCGATTGCTAATCTTTTCCCAAGATTTTTACGAGCAGTATGCACATTGATTCCATTTATATTGCTATCCGGTCTAGAGAAATAAACATACTCCATTGTGCACATGGCAATATTAGAAGCGACAGAGAACATCTCTGAACGGAAGCCGTTGTCATCAATGATTAAAAGTTCGCCTGGTAAAATATCACGAACAAACTCCGCTCCGACTACGTCAAATGCACATGTTTCAGATGCAACAACATACGCATCTCCTAATTTTCCTAAAGAAAGGGGACGCATGCCATTTGGATCTAGGGCAACCATTAATTCTGTTTCCGTTAAGATAAGAAAAGCATACGCTCCTTTTATCATTGTCAGCGCATTTTTCACTCTTTCCTTAAATGCCGAAAAACCGCCTCTTCTAATTAAATGGGCAAGAACTTCTGTATCAGAGCTTGTTTGAAAAATACTTCCTTGTGCTTCAAGCTGGCTTTTTAAAGCTGTCGCATTTACCAAATTTCCGTTGTGGGCAAGTGCCATGCTTCCGCTTTGGAAATGGAACAGAAGAGGCTGGACATTTTCATATCCTCCGCCTCCTGCTGTTGCATAACGTACATGCCCAATTGCAGCTTTTCCAGACAATTCTTTAATTGCTTCTTGGGTAAAAATTTCGGAGACTAACCCTTCTCCTTTAATTCCTTTTAACTTTTCCCCATCTGTTGCTACAATACCAGTTCCTTCTTGGCCACGATGCTGTAGGCTATGCAGTCCATAATATGCTAATTGAGATGCATCCTCATGTCCCCAAACACCAAAAATGCCACATTCTTCGTTTAACCCTCTTATTTCAGCAAGCATGGAATTGCTCCTCTCCAGGCATCCATTAACGAATCAACCTGTTCATTTACTAGAATAGTTTCCCCTTGGCTTATGGTAAGAACGGCTGTATCTGTAACTTCTCCTACTAGTGTAGCAGGAACTAATTTTTCAAAAGTCTCTTTGTTTTCTGGTTTAATAGAAAGCAAGAAACGTGATTGTGATTCACTGAAAAGTGCTGTTACTGCATCTTCTTTAACATTAACTTTTGCTCCTAAGCCTTTTGAGCTAATTAAGCTTTCTGCAACAGCAACTGCCAAACCACCCTCAGCTAAATCATGAGCGGACTCAACAACGCCTGTGCGAATTGCTTCTAGAACTGCTTGTTGATAAGCTTTTTCCACTTCTAAGTCTAAGGAAGGTGCTTTTCCAGAAATAGATCCTTCTAGCATTTTTTGCAATTCACTTCCACCAAACTCTGCTTTTGTTTCTCCGAGCACATAGATTAAGTCCCCAGCTGCTTTAAAACTTTGTGTAGTGATATCTTTCGTATCTTTTACTAATCCAACCATTCCAATAACAGGAGTAGGGTAAATAGCTGTTCCATTCGTTTCGTTATATAAAGAGACATTCCCGCCGATTACTGGTGCATTTAATGCTAAGCAAGCTTCGCTAATTCCGTCTGCTGCTTTTTCAATTTGCCAGAAAATCTCCGGTTTCTCTGGATTTCCAAAATTCAAGTTGTCAGTAATAGCAAGTGGTTCTGCACCAGAACATACGATATTGCGAGCTGCTTCTGCTACTGCAATCTTGCCGCCTGTTTCTGGGTCTAAGTATAAGTATCTCGCATTACAGTCTGTTGTCATTGCTAAAGCTTTTTTCGTTCCGCGAATACGTACTACTGCTGCATCAGAACCTGGTGCAACTACTGTATTAGTACGAACCATATAGTCATATTGATCATAAACCCACTCTTTGCTTGCAATAGTAGGCTGCTTTAATAGATTAATAAGTGTTTCCCCATAGTTCTTTACAGTAGGAATATAGTTTTCCATCACTTGGAACTCCCGGTAATAAGCGGGTTCACTAGATGGCTTATGATAGACAGGTGCATCCTCTGCTAAAGCATCTGCTGGAACATTTGCTACTACTTCTCCCTTATGAAGAAGACGAAGCATTTTATCATCTGTTACAACACCAATTGCTACTGCCTCTAAATCATATTTATGGAAAAGATCTTTGATTTCCTGTTCTCTTCCTTTTTTCACAACAATCAACATACGTTCTTGTGATTCAGAAAGCATCATTTCATAGGCAGTCATTCCTGTTTCACGCTGTGGAACTAAGTCTAAATTCATTTCAATACCAGAACCTGCTTTACTTGCCATTTCTGCACTAGAGCTTGCCAGTCCTGCAGCACCCATATCTTGAATACCAACTAATGCATCTGATTGAATCAATTCAAGACACGCTTCAAGAAGAAGCTTTTCCATAAATGGATCTCCTACTTGAACAGCAGGACGCTTTTCATCGGAGTTCTCTGTTAATTCTTCAGAAGCAAATGTCGCACCATGAATACCGTCACGACCTGTTTTTGCACCAACATACATTACCGTATTACCAACACCGTGTGCCTGGCCTTTTTTAATATCCTCATGATTAATTAAACCAACACACATTGCATTAACAAGCGGGTTGCCTGCATAGGAATCATCAAAAGCAATTTCTCCGCCAACTGTCGGAATACCAATACAGTTACCATAGCCAGCAATTCCTGCAACTACTTCTTTAAATAGATATTTCGTACGTTCATTATCCAATTCTCCAAATCGTAAAGAGTTAAGAATAGCAATTGGTCTTGCCCCCATCGAGAATACATCACGGATAATTCCACCTACACCTGTTGCAGCTCCTTGATATGGTTCAATAGCTGATGGATGGTTATGGCTTTCGATTTTAAACGCTACCGCTTGGCCATCGCCGATATCTACAATCCCTGCACCCTCACCAGGTCCTTGTAATACTTGAGGTCCTGTTATCGGAAACTTCTTTAATACAGGCTTAGAGTTTTTATAACTACAATGTTCTGACCACATAACGGAAAATAACCCGATCTCTGTATAGTTAGGAAGGCGACCAAGAATTCCTTCTACCATCGCAAACTCTTCATCCGTCACACCCATTTGTTTGTAAATTTCTTCTGATTTAATTTGTTCTGGACTTGGCTCAAAGCTGAACGACATTTGCTTCCCTCCACTGACTAACGATTGATTTAAATATTTTCAGACCATCTGCTCCACCTAATAGCTCATCTACTGCTCTTTCTGGATGTGGCATCATGCCAAGGACATTTCCTTTTTCATTTGTGATTCCAGCAATATTTTCTAAACTTCCGTTTGGATTTGTACCATTATAAGTAAAGACAATTTGATTATTTGCTTTTAAGTTGGCTAATGTTTCTTCATCACAGTAGTAATTGCCTTCTCCGTGCGCAATCGGGACAGTGATTACTTCGTTTTCCTTATATGCAGAGGAGAACATCGTATTATTATTTGCTACCTGTAGTTCAACTGGCTTACAGATAAACATTAAACTTTCATTTCTTCTCATTGCACCAGGCAGTAAACCTGCTTCTAATAATATTTGGAATCCATTACATACACCAAGAACTGGTTTGCCTGCTTCTGCTGCTTTCACTACTTCTTTCATTACATTACTGAATCTTGCAATCGCTCCTGTACGAAGATAGTCACCATAAGAGAATCCTCCAGGTAGCAATATTCCGTCAAATCCTTCTAAACTATCTGTATCATGCCATACATATTCTACTTCTTCTCCAAGCTCATCCTTTACCGCATGGAACATATCAACATCACAATTGGATCCTGGAAATACGATTACTGCAAACTTCACTGTGCAACAACCTCCTCCACCTCATAGCGGTAATCCTCAATTACTGTATTAGCAAGTAGCTTTTCACACATTTCCTTCACTAGCTCATCTATATTTCTTTCTGATTTATCAATTGTTAACTCTAGGTATTTACCGATACGTACATCTTCTACTTCTTTATAATTTAACGAATGCAAAGATCCCTTCACTGCATTACCTTGTGGATCTAATACACTTTCTCTCAATGTGATATATACTTTAACCTTAAACATGTTGACTTCCCCCTAGTCTCGCTAAAATATTTTCGTATGCATCTGTTAGATTACCTAAATCACGACGGAATACATCCTTATCTAATTTCGCATTTGTCTCTTTATCCCAAAGTCGGCATGTATCTGGCGAAATTTCATCAGCAAGAAGAATATTTCCATCTTTGTCTTTTCCAAATTCTAATTTGAAATCCACTAAGTTAATTCCCAGTTCACCAAAAAATTTGCTTAATACTTCGTTTACTTCTAGTGCCTTTTTCTTTAAAAATGCAACTTCCTCTGTTGATGCAAGCTTTAATTCTTCGATATGGTCTTCCGTAATCATTGGATCCCCTAGTGCATCATCCTTGTAGTAAAATTCAACCAATGGCTTTGATAACGGATTGCCCTCTTCTATTCCTAATCTTTTTGAAAAACTTCCCGCTGCTAGATTACGAACAACTACTTCTAATGGGATAATATCCACTTTCTTTACAAGCTGTTCCGTTTCGGACAATTTTTCGACAAAATGTGATGGAATACCAAAGTCTTTTAACTTTAAGAATAGTAAACTAGTAATCTCATTGTTTAATCGACCTTTGCCTGTTATAGTCGCTTTCTTCTCACCATTAAAGGCAGTAGCGGAATCTTTATATTCCAGCCAAACAATATCCTCATCTGAAGTTTTATACACTCTTTTTGCTTTTCCTTCATACAATAAAGCTCTCTTTTCCATTTGAAGAGTCTCCTTATCAAAAAAATTAGGGATAAAACGAAAAATTCTTACTTGCGCTATCTTGCTTAAAATTCGGTATATTCAGTTTCAACTGTTTGTAGTAGAGCTGTCATTTTATGTGACAGCTCTTATTTTTTTATAATCCAAGACGATCAAAAATCGTATCAACATGTTTAATATGGAAGTGATAATCAAAGCAATCATCAATTTCTTCTTTTGTTAACTTAGAAGAAATTACTGCATCGCTATCTACTAGCTGACGGAACGGTACTTGCTTTTCCCAAGATTCCATTGCCCTAGGCTGTACAGTGTCATACGCTTCTTCTCTTGTAAGCCCCTTATCAATTAGCGCAAGTAATACTCGTTGTGAGTAAATTAAACCAAGCGTACGATCCATATTACGCTTCATGTTATCAGGGAATACAGTTAGGTTTTTCACGATATTGCTGAAACGGTTTAACATATAATTCAATGCAATCGTTGCATCTGGAATAATGATACGCTCTGCAGAAGAATGGGAAATATCTCTTTCATGCCATAATGGGACATTTTCATACGCTGTTAGCATATAACCACGAATAACACGTGCAAGACCTGCCATGTTTTCTGAACCGATTGGGTTACGTTTATGCGGCATAGCAGAAGACCCTTTTTGTCCTTTAGCGAAAAATTCTTCTACCTCTCTTGTTTCACTTTTTTGCAATCCACGAATTTCCACTGCGAATTTTTCAATAGAAGTAGCGATTAAAGCTAGAGTAGACATATAATCCGCATGACGATCACGTTGCAACGTTTGCGTAGAAATCGGTGCTGGTTTTAATCCTAATTCTTCACATACATATTGCTCCACAAAGGGATCAATATTAGCATAAGTTCCTACCGCACCGGAAATCTTGCCATATTCAATTCCTTCAGCTGCTGCTTTAAATCTTTCAAGGTTACGTTTCATTTCTTCATACCATAGGGCAAGCTTTAGGCCAAAAGTAGTTGGTTCAGCATGAACTCCATGTGTACGCCCCATCATAACGGTGTATTTATGTTCTTGTGCTTTATTCTTCAAAACTTCAATAAAGTTCTCTACATCTTTTAATATAATCTCATTTGCTTGTTTAATTAAGTATGAAAGTGCTGTATCAACAACATCTGTAGAAGTTAAACCATAATGTACCCATTTTCTTTCTTCTCCTAGTGTTTCAGATACTGCTCTTGTAAATGCTACAACATCATGTCTTGTATCTAGCTCAATTTCTTTAATGCGCTCGATATCAAACGAAGCATTTTCGCGGATCTTTTTAACATCTTCTGCTGGGATTTCACCAAGCTTCACCCAAGCTTCACATGCCAAAATTTCTACTTCTAACCATGCTTTAAAGCGATTTTCCTCTGTCCAAATGTTTCCCATTTCTGGTCTTGTGTAACGATCGATCATTGTTTATCCTCCGATTTTTTCTGTCTGCACATTCCATACGTTTGTATTCTCGATTTCATCTAATGCTATTTCAACAGATGAGCGAAGTAAGGTTGCATGCCCCATTTTCCTATTTTCCTTTGGTTCCAGTTTTCCATAAAGATGAATTTTCCAATCCTGTAAATCAGGAATCCTATCAATCATCTGTCCTTGATGTTGACCGAGAATATTAACCATGACAGCAGGTCTTAATAGTCTAGTGCTCGCTAACGGCCAATTACACACCGCACGGATATGCTGTTCAAACTGTGAAGTCTCGCACGCCTCAATTGTATAATGCCCAGAATTATGTGGTCTAGGAGCCAACTCATTAATATAAATCTCTTCGTCTTCTGTCAGGAACATTTCTACTGCTAGTGTTCCTACTAAATGTAGATTCTCAGCAAGCTTACTTGCTTTTTCAATCGCTAAGTCTTTTGCCACGTCGCTAATTCGAGCCGGAACGATTGATTCATGCAAAATATTATTAAGATGGATATTTTCACTAACTGGAAAAACAGTAGCCTCTCCCTTTCCACTTCTAGTGATAATAACCGATATTTCCTTATTAAAAGGAATCCATTTTTCTAATACACAAACTCCATTGTTTAAAAGCTTTTCCGCTTCTGTTATTTGACTGCTTTCTTTAATAACATATTGGCCTTTTCCATCATAACCTCCACGGGCTGTTTTTAAAACAGCTGGATAGCCTAATTGTGCTAAACCACTATAAATATCACTTGTTTTTTCAACAACTACATATGGAGCTATCTTAACTCCAGCTTGCTCTATTGCTTTTTTTTCCTTTACTCGATCCTGTGTAATTTCAAGAACAGCAGAACCTTGTGGAACGTTAGCATTATTGGTTAACCAATCTAGACAAGCTGCATCTATATTTTCAAATTCATAAGTTATTACATCACTTACTTCTGCTAATTTTTTTATAGCTGATAAACTATCATAGGCATCGATAATTTTATAATCAGCTACTTGCCCACAAGGAGAATCTTCGGTTGGATCTAATACTGCAATTCTAAACCCTTGTGCTTTTGCAGCGATTGCCATCATTCGTCCTAACTGACCGCCACCTATAATACCAATTGTTTGACCTGGCAGTATTACTTTATTAGACAAGCTCATCACTACTTTCCATTAC
Organism: Niallia sp. HCP3S3_B10; assembly: GCF_052064465.1. Lineage (NCBI taxonomy): Bacteria > Bacillati > Bacillota > Bacilli > Caryophanales > Bacillaceae > Niallia > Niallia sp. HCP3S3_B10. The sequence continues at coordinate 34,710 of NZ_JBQHVO010000055.1, forward strand.
TTCTTTTTTTGTTCTTTCTCTCATGGAAAAAAGTCTTTCTGCTAATTCTAAGTCTGTAGCACCTAGTATTTGGGCTGCAAGAAGTCCTGCATTCGTCGCACCAGCTTTACCAATTGCTACAGTAGCAACTGGCACTCCACCAGGCATTTGTACAATTGATAATAGAGAATCCAGTCCATTTAAAGCTCTTGATTGAACAGGAACTCCTATAACAGGCAAAGTTGTCTTAGCCGCAATCATGCCTGGAAGATGTGCCGCTCCACCTGCTCCGGCAATAATTACTTTCATTCCTCTATCTCTCGCGCTTTCGGCATATTCAAACATTAAGTCAGGAGTACGATGAGCAGAGACCACTTTTTTCTCGTAATCTACTTCCAGTTGATCTAATATTCCACACGCATGCTTCATTGTTTCCCAATCTGATTTACTCCCCATGATAACACCAACAGATGCGGTCATGTTCTCCCTCCTGATTCCATTTAAAAAGCCCTAGCCAGAACACTTTTCTACACTAAAAGAGAGAAAGTATCTGTCCAGAGCTTAAATAAACCTGAATAAAGTATACTCTACTTTTTTCAGCTCGTTTTCATTCACTTTCCCTCATAGTCCAGTATTTTACGGTTACCGGGTAGAAACTTATGGGCCATATTCCCATTATTATATGAGGGCTATTTAATTTATTTTATTTCCGTCTTTTTTAATTAACACTATACCATCTTAACAAGCATATTTATATATTGTCAACAGTAAATGTCGAACAATTAATATAAATATGATTTTATTGTTCGTGATTTAACCTTCTAGCTGTATTGCTTCAAAGATAATTTGTTGTGATACTGGCTCATAAGACATTTGACCATTCACCTTTATTTCCTTAAAAACCGGCTTTTCCATCCGTTTTATTGGCGTATAACCTTCCTTCTTCATTCTTTCTAGACAATCATTAATCGTCTCATTTATTTGTACTTCAAATCTTTTTTTCTTACTCATTAAACAATTTTCCTTTCTTAACACTTTTCACCCAGAATCCACCATAAATCGCTTTTGGCTCATATGCAATTATAAATGCTTTTGGGTCCAACTCTTTAATTGTCTGATATAATTTTAATTCATATTTTCGAGGAGTCAATATTTGCAAAGACATACGATCGCCTTCTAGCCCCTGTGCAGCCCAAGTTGTTACACCATATCCTTTAGTTCTTAAAGAATTAGGCAAATCTCTATCATATTCCTTTGTTATAACATTAACTGTTATATATCCTAAAGCTAGCTTCTCCTCAATTTTCATTCCAACAATTACTCCTATACCATATCCGATAGCATAGGCAACTAAGTTCTGAATTTGATCCAAATTATCCAAAACCAACCCTAAACCTATAACATAAATGACTACCTCTATCATGCTGATAAATGCAGCTAAATAACGTTGGCCCTTTAAAGTTAAAATCATTCGTATCGTGAAAAAAGAAACGTAGACAATATTGATTATGAGAATAATCAATACCATCGTAACACTATTTTCAAGCATGTATTTGCTCACTCCCATATGTATTTACTATTCCTATATTATACTTATAATTACCTAATAAGAAAGAAGTAAACAATTTTATATTCTTCAATAAAAGACAGATAAATCTGAAAATATATATAATAGAAGAAAGTCGGTTTTTTTTTGAAAAAACTCACTAATATTGTGGCTGATTTCTTCATTTATTTTAGTAAGGAGATATATAATTGTTAACTCCATTATTTGATGTTTAAGTACGAAGTAATAGGATGAATTAGCGAAATGAAGTAGCTATGTCCCCAATTTAATATATTGTCTAAAGTCACAAAGATATAATCTATTACTCATCACTAGTTAGCGCATCTGTTCTGATTTAGTATTTTATTTACGTAAAAAAAGACCTAAAAGCAATAAAGCTTTTAGGTCTTTTAGTGGCCTGGCGACGTCCTACTCTCACAGGGGGAGAACCCCCAACTACCATCGGCGCTTTAGAAGCTTAACTTCCGTGTTCGGTATGGGAACGGG
>NZ_JBQHVO010000056.1:0-34039 GCF_052064465.1 Niallia sp. HCP3S3_B10
TTCAATTGTGGGAGTAGAATGGATTCATGCTCTAAATAAGAAGTACAAGACTTCAATCAAGACAACAAAAATATATCAATATCCGACACTTTCTACATTTGCGGATTACTTCTATGATATTTTAACAAAAACGGAGGAGTATTTTACCAAAGAGGAAGACGAAAAGCCACAGCTAAAATCCGAAGAGCGAGATCAGGAATATTCCATAGAGAGAACTATAAATAACTCTGGCATGACAAAAGAAAAGCTACTTAAAGAACTATCTGAAAGTTTAGCAGAAGAACTGTATATGGAGGAAGAAGATATTGATTTGGAAAAAAGTTTTATAGAGTTGGGTCTTGATTCAATTGTGGGAGTAGAATGGATTCATGCTCTAAATAAGAAGTACAAGACTTCAATCAAGACAACAAAAATATATCAATATCCGACACTTCGAGAATTTACTACCTATATGTTTGATGAATTAAATAGAATAAATAAAAATTTAGAAAGTAGTCTTCAAGAGAAAGATGAAATTGATAAGCTGTTATGGCAAATATATCAAGGAGAAATGGATATTCATAATGCAGAAGAGCTATTATCCATAAGCAAGAAGGAGGGGTGAAAACATGGAATTAAAAAGTATTTTAAAAGCATTGAAGGAAAAAAAAATAACACCTGAAGAAGCTAGAAAAGAAATGAAAAAATTTAATTCAGAAACTGAATTAACTGATTTTTTTAATGAATCTAAAAATGAAAGCAATATAGAAAGTGATATATCTGAGCATAATGTTGACAATTTAAGAGAAAAAAATTGGAATGAGGACGATCGAATTGCAATTGTAGGGATATCGGGGCGGTATCCTACTGCGGATAATATGGTGAGTTATTGGGATGTCCTTGTTAATGGGAAAAATACAATAAGAGAAATACCAACAACTCGGTGGGATACGGAGAAGTATTATGATCCTAAAAATACTAAGGAAGGGAGTATATACAGTAAATGGTTAGGCATGCTTGATGATGTTGAATGTTTTGATTCCTTGTTTTTTGAGATCCCACCATCTGAGGCGGAAGTGATGGATCCTCAGCATCGGCTTTTCTTAGAAGAAGGATATAAAGCCTTTGAAGATGCTGGTTACAGTCAGACTGCCTTAAATAATAAAAAATGTGGAGTATATCTAGGGATAGTAAATGGGGAATATGATGCATTGAATAACAAAAATGGCATGAGAAATATAAGTGTTACTAGTAATAGTAATGCAATTGGTGTAGCACGTATAGCCTATTACCTTAATTTAAAGGGACCAGCTATATCCATTGATACAGCTTGTTCCTCCTCACTTGTCAGTACGCATCTGGCAATACAAGCATTACGCAATGGTGAAATTGATATGGCACTAGCAGGTGGTGTAAGTTTGTATTTATCACCAGAATCTTACATTAATATGTGTGCTGCTGGAATGCTATCTCCAGATGGCCAATGCAAGGCATTCGATAATAGTGCAAATGGTTTTGTTCCAGGTGAAGGAGTAGGAGCAATTATATTAAAACGACTAAAAGATGCTAAGGCTGATGGAGACTATATTTATGGTACTATTATTGGTTCAGCAATTAATCAAGACGGAAAGACAAATGGGATAACAGCTCCAAATCTAAATAGTCAGGTAGAACTAGTTGATGATTTATATAATAAATTCAATATTGACCCAGTGAGTATAAGCTATGCTGAAATGCATGGAACAGGTACTAAGTTAGGAGATCCCATTGAACTAGAAGCACTCGCAACAGCTTATGGTAAAAAAACGGATGTGAAAAACTACTGTGCTATCGGCTCGGTAAAAAGTAATCTTGGCCATACTTCTGCTGCTGCAGCAATGGCAGGAATTCATAAGATTTTATTATCAATGAAGCATAAAAAACTAGTACCAACCTTACATGTAAATACTCCTAATGAACATTTTGACTTAAAGGATTCGCCATTTTATATCAATTGTGAAACGAAGGAATGGGATAGTGTAAATGGTTTTCCACGTCGTGCAGCCATTAGCTCTTTTGGATATAGTGGTACAAATGCACATGCTGTAATTGAGGAATATAATATAGATGAAGAAAATAGAATTACAAAGGTTATAGATGAGGAAAATCCAGGGATATTTGTGCTATCTGCTAAAAATCAAGCCCAGCTCACTAAATATATTCAGAACATAAAGCATTATGTTGAGCATCATCACGACATCAATTTTGCTGATCTATTATATACCTTACAGGTTGGACGGGAACCGATGGATGAAAGGCTGGCAATTATTACTTTTAGTATGGAAGACTTATCTAAAAAGCTATCTGCATTACTAGAGGGAAGATTATCAGATCCAGATTGTTTTCGAGGTAGAATAACTAGAAACAAAGCTAAAAATAAAAGGCAAAAAACTAGTTTTTCTCATAAGGCAGCTATTGATAAATTAACAAAGCAAGAACTGTACCGTCACGTTAATTCATGGGTGAACGGTGAAAAAGTTGAATGGGATTATTATTATTTAGGTTATGAACCTAGGCGAATCCCTCTTCCTACATATCCATTTGAACGGGATATACATTGGTTCAATAAAGAGGAAGACCATTTACAGAATGCGACGATGAATACTAATATAAATACTTTGCACCCGTTACTGCATCAAAATACTTCAAACTTCTCGGAACATAGCTTTCAATCGGTTTTTACTGGTGATGAGTTTTTTGTAAGAGAACATATCTTAAATGATAGTAAAATGCTACCAGGTGCAGCTATTTTGGAAATGGCAAGAAAGGCTGGAGAATTTTTAGGTGAAAAATATGTTTCAGCCATTAGTAATATATCATGGAATCATCCGATAAAAATGGATGAAGAAGGACAGGTAGTAAAAATTCGTCTACTTCCCGAAGGAGATAGATCTACCTTTGAAGTAAGCATACCTAATCCATATAAATCCAAGGAGAACAGTGATGATGAAATATTGTGTGCAGAAGGAGTTATTGAATATGAAAGGCTATTTTTAGATAGTGAATCATTGGATATCAATGCATATAAATCTCGCTGTTTATCAAGTATAAATACTAAAAAGAATTATGAGGATATTAAAGAAAGTGGACTCATTTATGGGCAACATTTTCAGACAGTTGAGGAAGCTTTCTATAATAACAAGGAAGTATTAGCGAAGCTCAAGTTAAATGTTAGTAATAGTCAGGTAGAAACAAAAGATTATGTTTTACATCCAGGGTTGCTTGATGGAGCAATGCAGACAATATCTGTTTTTCTCCAGGAAGATGGAACGGATGAAGGCTTAGTATACCTCCCTTTTTCAATGGGGAAAGTCAAAATATATTCTTCACTAACTGACTCAGGTTATGTGTATACAACAATTGCTAATAAGAAGGATAAGAATATAGGTAGGCTGGAAACAACAAAAAATGTAATGAAAAGCTTTGATATTATAATTACAGATAAAAAAGGAAGTATTTTGGTTGAGATAAGTAATTTTAATCTTAGACCAGTTCAAACTAAAGTTAACAACAAACTACCTAAGGAAATGAATTCGTTAAAGTCGGCTCCAACTTTTTATTATAAGAAGGTATGGGAAGTTGAAAATAGCTCTATTAGTCAAGCTAGGTCAAGTCTAACTGGCACTATCCTACTTTTTGATGTAAATCATGAACTTTACAATGTACTACAAACCCAAACAGAAGCGGCGATTTTTCTGGTGAAACCTGGAAAACAGTATGACCAATTGGATAATAATATGGTAGTCATTGATCCGACCAACAAGCATGATTATAAGATTTTATTTGAAAGTCTAAGTAATAAGGGAATAATACCAAATAAAATTATTTACAACTGGTCTTCTGATCCAATAATTACTGGTCACAATCTAATTAACAATAGAATGGAACGTGGAGTCTATTCCGTCTTACTTTTAAGTCAAGCGATTACGGAGAGTAAGGTTAATAGTAAAATACAGCTAGTATATGTATATCATTCTACCAATAATTATGAAGTTCCTGAAAATAGTGCAATGAAAGGTTTCTTTATAACTCTTCAAAAGGAAAACCCTTTATTTAGCTATAAAACAGTCGAATTATTAGATACCTCTATTAGTCTTTATAAAATTGCCATTTTATTGATAAAAGAGTTTCTTATAAATGGTCAGGGATTTGAAATTCGTTATGATGGAGTGAATAGATGGGTTAGTAAAATTAGAGAAACAAACAAAATAAATAAGGTGAATAATTCGGAAATAATTAAAAATAATGGTGTGTATATTATAACAGGAGGCATGGGTGGCCTAGGATTAATATTTGCACGCTACTTTAGTGAACAGGGAAATACAAAGATTGTACTTACAGGTCGCAGGGATTTACATGAACAAGATTTAGAAATTATAAGGGAAATTGAATCATTTGGTTCAGAGGTGCTTTATGTAAAAGCAGATATCTCAAAACAAGATGATGTAGAGGAACTTGTGACAAGGGTTAAGGATAGATTTAATAAGATTAATGGTATTATTCATTCAGCTGGTGTTAAAAGAGATTCTCTTTATTGGGGAAAAGAAATCGAAGAGATGAAAGAGGTAGTGGCAGCTAAAGTCTTCGGAACAAGGTATTTAGATGAAGCCTTAATGGATGAACCTTTGGACTTTTTCGTTATGTTTTCTTCTCTCGCTTCCGTTGTTGGTAATATAGGACAGTGTGACTATAGTTATGGAAATAGTTATCTAGACCATTTCGCAATAATAAGAGAAGAATTACGTGCAAAAGGACAGCGCTTTGGTAAAACACTTTCTATTAACTGGCCATTCTGGAAAGATGGAGGAATGGATATTGACTATGAGTCTAAGAAATGGATGGAGGAACAAGGGGGGATTTATTCTTTATACGACAAAGAGGGAATTAAGGCATTTGAAGATGGACTTCTTTTAAATGTACCACAATTAATTGTAGTAAAAGGAATACAAGAAAAAATTGTTCAATTGATTCATACCATAACTGGTGAACTTAATAGAAAAGTTAATAGTGGCCAAGAACAAGATACTGCTTCTGTGCGAATAGCTGAAAATGTAAACACGGAGAAGGCCAATGAGAGACTACGAGAAGAAACAAATCAATTTTTAAAAGAGGTGTTGGCAGAAAAAACAAAGATTTCTGTTGATAAGATAGACATGTTAGAGCCATTTGAAAAATATGGAATTGATTCAATCTTAATTATGAGTCTTACTCGTTTATTAGAAAAGTCATTTGGGGAATTGTCAAAGACATTATTTTTTGAGTACAGAAATTTAAATGAATTATCTGAATATTTCATAAGCGAAAAGCTTGATCAATTAGTGAAATTATTTGGAACATCCTTGATTGATAGGAAAGATGAAGATGTTGAAGGGATAGAAGTGCCAATCCTTACTGATATAGAGAAACCAAAAATGATCAATTCTTTACAAAATAACAATTATAAACAAGAGGATATAGCTATTATTGGTGTAAGTGGACGTTATCCACATGCAGATAACTTAGAACAGTTCTGGGATATTTTAAGGAATGGAAAGGATTGTATTACTGAAATACCAAAAGAACGATGGGATTACCGTAAGTTTTATGATAAAAATAAACAGAATTTAGGCAAGTCATATAGTAAATGGGGCGGATTTATTAAAGATGTGGCTATGTTTGATTCATTATTCTTTAATATTCCACCGATTGAGGCAGAAGTTATGGATCCTCAGACAAGATTATTTATGGAAGTTGCATGGCATACTCTTGAGGATGCTGGCTATACTAGGGCATCTCTTGATAAAGATAAAGTCGGAGTATTTGTTGGTGTAATGAATGGTATGTATGAGCTTTTTGAGACCGAAGTGAAGGGGAAAGGGATTCCTATTGGGTCTTCATTTGCATCGATTGCAAATCAGGTATCTTATTTCTGTAATTTTAATGGACCAAGTATGGCAATTGATACGATGTGTTCCTCCTCCTTAACAGCTATTCATTTAGGTGCTGAAAGCATAAGGAATGGAGAGAGTGATTTAGTAATTGCTGGTGGAGTAAACCTTATCTTACATCCTAACAAATACCTTTTGCTAAGTATGGGAAAATTCGCTTCAAGTGATGGCCGTTGCAAAAGTTTTGGAGAAGGTGGCGATGGATATGTCCCAGGTGAAGGTATTGGAGCAGTCTTACTTAAACCATTAAAGAAGGCTATAGCTGATAAGGATCATATTTATGCAGTAATAAAGGGTAGTGCTATAAATTCAGGTGGAAAAACCAGTGGATTTACAGTGCCGAATCCGAATGCACAAGGAGATTTAGTAGATAATGTGTTTCAAAAGACTGGTATTGACCCAGAAACAATCAGCTACATTGAAACACATGGAACGGGTACATCATTAGGGGATCCTATTGAGATTACTGGACTTACAAAGGCTTTTAGAAAGCAAACTCAACGTAATTCAAATGAAAAGCATTGTTCAATTGGATCAGTGAAATCGAATATTGGTCACTTAGAATCAGCTGCAGGAATGGCTGCATTAACAAAGGTGCTGCTACAAATGCAAAAACAAAAATTGGTTCCATCTATTCACTCGAATCCACTAAATCCAAATATTAACTTTAAACATACACCATTCTATGTACAGCAACAACTTCAACAATGGGATGAACCGGTTATAAATAAAGATGGTAAGACGTATAAAGTTCCTAGACGTGCAGGTATTAGTTCATTCGGTGCAGGTGGTTCTAATGCACATATGATAGTTGAGGAATATAAACCAGTTATGGTAGAGACATTAGTAGAAAATAAGGAACCTAAATTGTTTGTTGTCTCAGCTAAAAACAAAGAAAGAGTAAGAGAATATGTCCTAATGCTAACTGAATATATAAGTAAAAAAGGTGTAGGACAATTCAGCAATTATGAGAATCTAGCAAATGGATTACAAGATGAAAAGTTATCCTTTGAGAAAATACATCAAGTAATTATTGGAATTTTTGCAGATTTATTAGGTATTAATAAAGGGAATATAGACTCCAAAGTTAGTATAGAGGAGTATGGATTGGACATTGTTCAATCCACTAAATTTATGGATGCTGTAAATCAAAAGCTGGATCTCAATATGTCTGAATGGGAATTTACTGCTTATTCTTCTATTTATTCACTTACTACGTATATCAGTAGATTAATGTCTAAAGAAATGGATTCAGATGTAAAGGCAGGCACAGAGTGTATAGATGCTTCTTCTATTGCTTACACATTACAAGTTGGTAGAGAAGCGATGGAAGAGAGAGTAGCGATAATTGCAGAGAGCAGTGAAGTATTACTGCATAAGCTTCAGCTTTACTTAGATGGAAGTAAAAATATAGAAAAAGTTTATGAAGGCAATGTTCTTGATAATAAGCAGAAGTTAAAAACAATAATAGAAGAGAAAACTGGCGGTAAATCTATTACACATCTAATAGATGGAAAAAAATTAGAGATAATCGCTGAATTATGGGTTGCAGGAGGAGAGATAGATTGGAATCAGCTTTACAAAGAAGAAAAACCATTTCGAATTTCACTTCCTACTTATCCGTTCAGCAAAGAGCGTTTCTGGCCAAAGATAATGAAAGAGAGTGTAAGTAATCAACATTTAGAGATGGAGGTTATTCATCCACTCTTAACTAAAAATACATCTACTATCAATGGATTACGATATAGCACAATCTTTAACGGAAGAGAGTTTTTCTTAGAGGACCATATTATTAATGGGAAAAAGATATTACCAGGTGTTACCTATCTTGAGATGGCACGTGCCGCTATTGCAGATTTACTCGAAATCTCTGATAAGAATGATGGAGCTATTAAAATTAACAATGTGGTATGGATTCAACCATTCGAAGTGGATAATGATAATAAAACGCTTCATATCTCCATAATACCTAATGAATATGATGAATTAAAATTTACGCTATATAGTGATTCGGAAGATGGAAGTAAGGAATCCTTGGTTCATTGTGAGGGCATTGCTCGTATCAACAATACTCTTGAACAATCAAGGCTGGATATAGAATTGCTTAAATCGCAATGTAATGTATCGAGAAAAAGTGGAGAATCATTTTATACGATTTTTGAGAATATGGGAATTAATTATGGTCCTTCTCACATGGGAATTGAGGCGGTGTATAAAGGCGAGAATCAAATGATCGCTTCCTTAATATTACCAGAAATAGAGGCTATTCAAAGCTCAGAATTCATCTTACATCCTAGTCTATTAGATTCAGCTCTACAAGCAACTATTGGTTTTTCAATAACTGATGAAATTAACTCGCAAATGGTATTACCAAATAATGCTACTGATAAAATGGTAAACCTGCCATTTGCAGTAGATGAAATAGAAATCATTAGAAGCTGTTCTTCAAAGATGTGGGCATATATATATATAGATAAGCAGAAAAATGAAGAGAAAGTACAAAAAATTAACATAGAACTTTGTGATTCAGAAGGTAATGTATGTATCCGAATAAAGCGTTTAGCTTTTAGAACACTTCAAAGTGAGAATAAAAGTACTAGTATTACACAAGAAAGAGAAACACAAAAACTACTAATTACAAAAAAATGGAATGCGATGTCTATAAATCACAGTAAAAAGATTGATATTAATAATCAAAGAATCGTATTTCTTTGTGAACCAGACAATCAACTTATTGTTGAAATAGAATCGCGATTACCTAACACGAAATGTATACCTCTTCGCTCTAATGCAAATACCATACCGGAAAAATATACAGATTATGCAGCTCAGATGCTTCATGAATCACGAAAAATTCATTCAAATAAGAGTAAGGATAAAATTCTAATACAGTTATTTATCCATACTAATACTGACAATCAGACTTTAACTGGCTTGTTAGGATTACTGAAGACAGCACAACTTGAAAATCATAATATGGTATGTCAGTTGGTTGAATCACAGCAAGAAATTAGCATGGATGACATTTGTGTATATCTAGAAAAAAGTGGGGAGATTTCCCATGAACAACATATTCGATATATCGGAAATAGAAGTTTTGTTTGTGAGCTAGAGCAATCTATCGTTGAATCCGACAGCTACAACAATCCTTGCTGGAAGAATGGGGGGGTATATCTTATTACTGGTGGAACAGGTGGTCTTGGTTTCATTATAGCTAAAGAGATTGCCCAAAGAACTAATAATGTGACTTTGATATTATTAGGGCGTTCACAATTGAATGAGAAAATAGACCGTCAAATAAAAAATTTAGAATCTTTTGGAGCACAAGTATTATACAGACGAGTAGACGTAACAAATATGCAGCAAGTTACGGATCTAATGAAAGTTGTAGTTAATGAATTTGAGAACATTAATGGGATAATTCATTGTTCTGGGATAGTTCGAGATAACTTTATAGTAAAGAAAAAGGAAGAGGAATTACGTGCAGTTTTAGCGCCTAAAGTTTCAGGTATTTATAATCTTGATGAGGCTACCAAAGAAATACCATTAGATATATTCATTATTTTTTCATCCTTGGCAGGAGTAATGGGCAATATTGGACAAGCGGATTATGCAGCTGGGAATGCGTTTATGGACTCATATGCAGAATACAGGAATCAGCTAACCGAAAAGAAAGTAAGATTTGGACATGCTATCTCAATCAACTGGCCATTATGGCGAGAGGGAGGAATGACAATAAGCAAGGCAATGGAAAGCATGATTCAGGTAAGTACTGGCCTAGTGCCTATGAAAACAGCAGCAGGGATAAGCCTACTATATGAAAGTATTAGGAGTGGTCAATCACAAGTATTGGCACTCGAGGGCGACTCTGAAAAAATTATTCGTTATCTATATAAACACACATCTGATAATAATTTCATAGATAAGAGCTTGGAGCAAGAAAAGGCGGAGATTGTTCAGGAAAATAGGAAAGAAAAGTTATCAAATATACTAAAACGAATGCTTTCCTCCGAACTGAATCTTGATGTTGGACGAATTGATTCACGAGTTCCGTTAGATACGTATGGTATTAATTCAATAATGATAATGCAATTGACAAATCAGCTAGAGAAGAGTTTTGGTTCATTACCAAAAACGTTATTTTTTGAATATCAAAGTCTAATAGAACTATGTAACTATTTTTGCGAAAATTACCCAGAGCGTGTAAACGAAATGACTGGATTAAAGAAAAGTTTAGCAATTCCTGCTCAAGTTAAGCATAAATCAATGGCAGGAGAAAAAATGTTTGCCCAAAGGAACCAAAAAAATAAACCTCAAATATGGAATAGTAAAAATGACAAATCTACTTTATCTGAATCTAAGCAAACTAGTGATAATGATGAAATGGATATTGCAATAATTGGAGTATCAGGAAAATATCCACATGCTGATAATCTTATAGAATTTTGGAGTAACTTGAAGGAAGGTAAGGATTGCATCACAGAAATTCCAAAAGACCGTTGGGATCACAGCATCTATTATGACAAAGACAAAAGAAAGCTAGATAAAACTTATACAAAATGGGGTGGATTCCTAAACGGAATTGATCAATTCGATCCTCTATTTTTTAATATTGCACCAAGTGATGCACAAATGGTAGATCCCCAAGAAAGATTATTCTTACAGTGTGCATACAACGCTATAGAGGATGCAGGTTATACAAGGCACACCCTTGGAAAAAATAAGGTGGATGATATGGAATCCAATGTAGGTGTCTATGTTGGAGTAATGTATGAAGAATATCAGCTTTATGGTGCACAGGCACAAGCGAAAGGACATATGTTGTCTCTAAGTGGTAGTCCGGCTTCCATTGCTAATCGTGTCTCTTATATATGTGGTTTCAACGGACCAAGTATGGCTGTTGATACAATGTGTTCGTCATCACTTGTATCCATTCATTTAGCATGTCAAAGCATTCGAAATGGTGAATGCGAAACAGCGATAGCTGGTGGTGTAAATCTTTCCCTTCACCCGAATAAATTTCTTATGCTAGGACAAAACAAATTTATGTCAAGTAAGGGTAGATGTGAAAGTTTTGGAAAAGATGGTGACGGTTATACTCCAGGAGAAGGAGTAGGGGCAATTGTCCTTAAGCCAAAGGCAAAGGCTATTGCAGACGGTGATAATATTTATGGAATTATTAAAGGTTCTGCAGTTAACCATGGTGGAAAGACAAATGGCTATACTGTACCTAATCCACGTGCACAAGCAAGTTTAATTAATAAAGTACTTAAGCGTTCAGGAGTAAATCCAAGAACTATTAGTTATATTGAGGCTCACGGAACTGGTACTGCATTGGGTGATCCAATAGAAATTGCGGGGCTTAATAAAGCATTTGACGAATATACCAAAGACAAACAATTTTGCCTTTTGGGGTCAGTAAAATCAAATATTGGTCATTGTGAGAGCGCTGCAGGAATAGCTGGATTAACAAAGGTTCTCATGCAGATGAAACATAAGCAGATTGTTCCATCCTTACATTCTTCTGAGCTAAATTCGAATATTGACTTTGAAAATAGTCCGTTTATTGTTCCACAAACATTATCGGAGTGGAAACGCCCAATAATTGTGGAGAATGGAGTAGAGAAGGAATATCCAAGAATGGCTGGTATCTCTGCATTTGGAGCTGGAGGTGCGAATGCACATCTGATTGTAGAAGAGTATATTCCAGAAGAACAATCAGTAGAAGAAATGGATAAGCAGAATCAGAATCCTATAATAATTACGCTCTCTGCTAGAAAGAAAGAGCAGTTAAATGAAGTGGCTAAGCAAATGTATTCATGGATTCAGAATGAGTCACCTTCTTATGAAAAGTTAAAAAATATAGCTTATACACTTCAAGTAGGGCGTGAGAGTATGGAAGAACGCCTTGCGTTTATTGTAAATTCAAGTACTGATTTTGAAGAAAAATTAAATGATTTCTTGAAAGGTTCGGGGGATTATTATAGAGGTCAAGCTAAGAGTATCAATAACGTCTTACATGTATTAGATTCTGACGTAGAATTTCAAAATGTTCTCGATACATGGTTTAAACAGCTGAAGTATTCGAAAATACTTGAGCTCTGGGTTAAGGGATTAACTATTGAATGGAGTAACTTTTATTCCATTAGTGAAGAACGAAAGCGACTGAGTTTACCGACGTATCCTTTTGCTAAGGAACGCTATTGGGTACCTGAAGTGGAGGATACTCAGCCTAATAATATTTCTGTAAGAAATGCTAACGCTATTCATCCTTTAGTACACTCGAATACGTCGGATTTTAATCAACAAAAATATAGTACAGTGTTTACTGGTAGAGAATCTATTTTCTCTGATCACATGATAAATGGAACAAAAACACTGCCTGCAGTTGCCTATATTGAAATGGCATATGTTGCAATACGGAATGCTTTTAACATGGATGAGGATAAAGCTATAACTTTTGAATTTAGAGATATTACATGGATTAGGCCATTAACCGTGGATGATAAGTCTATTCAGGTACATTTGGCTCTTGATTTAGAAGAGACTAATGAGGTTTCATTTAACATTTATAGCGTGTCAGAAGAAACTCCTTCTATAAAGACTATTTATTGTGAAGGTGTTGCATGTTTCGGGAAAAATAGTAGAACTCCTGAGATTGATTTACGCGAAAGATTAAACGAATGTAATAAAAAGGAAATTAAATCAGAGGCTATTTATGAGCAATTTAAATCAATAGGTATTCATTACGGTGCTGAACAAAGAGGTATTGCATCAATTAACCTTGGACAAAATCAGGTATTAGCTCATTTAGTTCTTCCTAAATTACTGACAGATTCTATGGAGAAATATCAACTTCATCCATGTATTTTGGATTCTGCTTTACAAGCAGCTATAGGTATTTCATTAGGACATCCGAAACCACTGCTGAATATTAAGGAGGAAACTATAGCTCCAAAGCTTCCTTTTATGATAAAAAGAATGACAATTTATAAGGGATGCTCTTCTTCTATGTGGTCTAGCATACGTCCTAGTAATAAAAGGGATAACGAGAATAATAGAGAGCTTTTAGATATTGATCTTTGTGATACAAATGGTGAAGTTTGTGTACGTATAGAAGAAATTTATTTCCGCTCTATTCAACAGAGTGGAAATAAAAAAGGATTAAAAAAGCTGGCTTCCAATGAAAACATTAAGCCCTTAACATTTAGTACTGAATGGATAGAATCAGCATTAGATAAAAAGGATCAATCTAGGGAGTACAACAAACGTATTCTCGTATTGTGTGAAGTAGATGATCATATAGAAAGTGAATTGTATAGAAAATGTGAAGATTGCCAAATCATAACACTTAAATCAGACTCTAGTAATATAGCACAACGCTTTAATAACTATTCTATAGCTATTTTTGAAGAAATTAAAAATTTGATAGGTAGTCATTCTCAAGACAGTACACTAATACAAGTTTTAGTTCCGCAAAGTTTTGATAACTATCCGTTTATGGGGATAGCGAGTTTATTAAAAACCGCAAATATAGAGAATCCTAATATCTTTGGACAGGTGATTAGGGTTACAAATTCTTTAGAATCAAGTGATATTGTAACGACATTGAAAGATAATGCAAAATATAGTCAGGACTATTCTGTGTTATATAAGGATGGAAAACGTTTTGTGTTAACAATCAAGGAAGAAGAGGGGATTTCAGAAGAACAAAGATCACCAGTTTGGAAAAATGAAGGTGTCTACCTAATTACTGGTGGTATGGGTGGTTTAGGTTTAATTTTTGCTAAAGAAATAGTAAATAAAGTTAAGAATGCTGTAATTGTTCTTACCGGAAGGTCTCCTTTAACAGTAGAAAAACAGTCTATTCTTAATGAATTAGAGACAAAGGATGCAACGCTTGTTTACTATCAGGCAGATGTTAGTGTGGAAGATTCTGTAATGAAATTAATAGAAAAGATTCAAGTAGACTATGGAAAATTAAATGGAATTATGCACTGTGCAGGACTGGTTAAAGATAATTTTATCTATAAGAAGACTTTGCAAGAGTTTTTGGAAGTTCTTTCACCAAAAACACAAGGAATAATCAATCTTGATTTTGCAAGTAAAGCGATTGATCTAGACTTTTTTGTCCTTTGTTCTTCCTTATCGGGAGTCACAGGGAATATTGGGCAGGCTGACTATGCAGCAGCTAATGCATTTATGGATGCTTTTGCAGCATACAGAGATGAAATGGTTAGGACAAACAGACGTAGTGGGCAAACGATATCTATTAACTGGCCGCTTTGGCAAGATGGTGGCATGAATATAGAAGAATCATTTGAAAAGGCAATAAGAGACCGAACTGGTATGACTACTTTACGGACAGAAACTGGTTTAGAGCTTTTTTATAGGTCAATGGCTTTGAACAAGAATCAGATAATTGCTGTCGAAGGAGATGCAGAAAAAGTTCGTTCTATATTAGTAGATTTGGAGAACGAGAAGAAGAATATAAAGTTATTACCTCAACTTCAGGAAGTTGTTCATACTTCCAATGAGAACATACATGAAAAAGCAAGCTTGTTTATTAAGCAAATTTTTGCAGAGGCATTAAAGATACCTATTCAAGAGATTGAAGAATATGAACCATTGGAAAGGTACGGAATAGATTCCATTCTTATCATGAAGCTGACAGATTTACTGGAAAATACTTTTGGACCGTTACCTAAAACTCTCCTATTTGAATATCAGAATATTAATTCTGTTACGAAATATTTTGTTGATAAGCACTATGATCAACTTATTAAACATATAGGAATAAGTGATAATGAAACGCCAATGGAAAAATATGAAAAAACTGTTCATTATGTGGAGATGGATAAAACGGATCAGTTGGATAATCATTTTGATGTGGAAAAAAAGTCGCGCTTTTCAGCAGTAGTTAATCAGGAGAAAGAAACTGTTTCGGATATAGCGATAATTGGCATGTCAGGTGCATTTGCTCAAGCTGAGAATTTAGATGAATTCTGGGAAAACCTTCAGCAGGGACGTGATTGTATTACGGAAGTACCATTGTCTCGGTGGGATCATAGTAACTACTTTAATGAGGACAAGAATCATTCTGGAACTGCTTATACGAAGTGGGGCGGTTTTATGAAAAACGTCGATAGTTTTGATCCTTTGTTTTTCAACATTACGCCTACTGATGCTGTAATCATGGATCCTCAGGAAAGATTATTTATGAAATCAGTGTATGAAGCAATAGAAGATGCTGGATATACTAGACACGAACTTGGTTATAATCCAGGATCTGATGTCCGTCGTAATGTTGGCGTTTATGTAGGTGTTATGAATGAAGATTATCAGCTTTATGCTGCCCAAGAGCAGAAAGTAGGTAATCCGATTGTTCTTTCAGGTAACCCGTCATCTATTGCAAATCGAGTGTCTTATTTCTTTGATTTCCATGGTCCAAGTTTGGCAATTGATACGATGTGTTCTTCATCCCTCGTAGCTATTCATATGGCATGTCAGGCCATAAAACAAGGTGAATGCGAATATGCTATCGCTGGTGGAGTCAATGTTTTAAGTCACCCTAATAAGTACCTTCTTATTAGTCAGTCTAAATTTGCATCGACTAATGGAAGATGTGTTAGTTTTGGTAAAGGTGGGGACGGTTATGTTCCCGGTGAGGGTGTTGGTTCCCTACTTCTTAAACCAAAAGACAAAGCAATTGCTGATGGAGATCAGATTTATGGCATCATTAAAGGAAGTTCGGTCAATCATGGTGGAAAAACGAACGGATATACGGTACCGAATCCTGTTGCTCAGGCTGAAGTGATTAGCCGGGCATTAAATGTAGCAAATATTAGTCCGGATACGTTAAGTTATATAGAAGCTCATGGGACAGGTACAGCATTGGGAGACCCAATTGAGATAACCGCATTAAAAAAGGCATTTGGGGACGACTTCCCTAATACGCAAAAATGTGCAATAGGTTCTGTAAAATCCAATGTTGGACATTGTGAGAGCGCTTCTGGTATTGCATCTATTTCAAAAGTACTACTACAAATGAAGCATAAAAAGATAGTTCCATCCTTGCACTCACAAGAACTGAATCCAAATATTGATTTTAATACTAGTCCGTTCTTTGTTCCTCAGGAATTAATCGAATGGGAACGTCCAAAGGTAAAAAGGAATGGAACTATAAAGGAATATCCAAGAAGATCTGGTATTTCGTCATTTGGGGCGGGTGGAGCAAATGCTCATATTATTATTGAGGAATATATATCTAATGAGACAGAAATGAAAAATGATTATCCGCAGATAAATCAAGTGGTGATAGTATTATCTGCTAAAACAAAAGAACAACTAAAAATGCAAGCAAATAATCTTATCGAAGCCGTTCGTAATCAAAAAGTGAATGAGAATAATTTGGTTGATGTAGCTTATACATTACAGGTTGGTCGAGAGGAGATGGAAGAGCGTATTGCATTTGTAATCACCTCACTAGAAATGTTAATTGAAAAGTTAACGGAATTTGTTATAGTGCAGGATGCAACGAAGGATATTTTCTTAGGGCAGGTTTATGGAAAAAGTAAATCGTTACTAGGGTTCGAGACAGCTGGGGACTTATCAAAAGATGTACAGAATTGCATCAAACTTTGCCATTTTGAAAAAATATGTGAGTATTGGGTTAATGGGGTAAAAATTGATTGGAATAGTCTATATGATAAGAGACAAAAACGAGTAAGCTTACCCACGTATCCTTTTGAACATGAAAGATATTGGGTAACTGTTAGCCCTGATATGTTAGATCAGATAGAACTTACAAGTAAGATTCATCCATTAATTCACGTGAATAACTCAAGTCTTTATAAGCAGCATTTTTATTCTAACTTTTCGGGAAATGAGTTTTTCTTGAGAGATCATTGTCTTGGTGAAAGAAAGGTTTTACCGGGAGCAGCTACTCTTGAAATGGCCCGTATTGTGGGAGAACTTAGTACTGAAACAAAGGTAAATGTTCTTAAAAATGTTATATGGTTGAATCAGATAGAAGTTTCTGATAAATCGAATAGCGTTAAGGTTAAAGTATATTCGAATAATGATAAAACAAGTTTTGAAATAAGTACTACAGTTGAAAATGAGCCAGCGGAAGATATGACCAATAATGAAATGATTTGTACAGAGGGCCAATTAGAATTTAGGGATGATTTATATGCTACTCTGGATTCAAAAACTATCGATATCGAAAAGATTAAATCAAGATGTCATAGAATAGAACTTGGTAAAGACTGTTATGAATCTATGGCAGATAAAGGCTTAATAAATGGTGCAAGTTTTCAAGTAATTCAGGAAATACATTCCAATGATTTTGAAGCAATTGCAAACCTTAGTTTAAATTCAGATTTGGATGAATCGTTACATGAGTACACCCTTCATCCTGCATTATTAAACGGAATTTTTCAATCTGTATTAGGTCTAATGGGAAATCAAGATGAATCGAATCCAGTTATATTCTTGCCGTTTGCTTTATCAGAAATGAGAATGCTAGGACCTATAACGAAAGATTGCGTCGCTTATGTCACACCATCTAGTTATTCAAAAAAATCACAATCGTCTACTATTCAAAAATTTGATATTACGATTACAGACGAATCTGGAAATATATTAGTTACGATTGATGAATTCACACTAAAAGCATTTTATGTGAATAACACTGTTCAGGAAACAGTGGATGAAGTAAAAGAATTGTCTTTAAGTAGTTTGAATAGCGATAGTATATTTGAAAACCAATATTATACAACTGAATGGTATAAGACTCCATATAATAAGAATTATCAAGTGTTAACAAAGCATATTCAAGGTACGATTATCATTTTTGATCAAGATGAAGAACTGTATAAAGAGATAAAAGCGCTTCTTAGAAAGGGCAATGATACTGAAGTTATTCTTGTAAAGCCAGGAGACAGTTGTAAAGTAATAGAAAAACACATTTATGAAGTGAATCCAATGGTTCAAGAGGATTATCAACAGTTATTCGAAATGCTGAATAAACAGAAACTACAACCCAATAATATTATTTTTAATAGAAATAATGGTAAATCAGCTAGGACAGATGAGGAATTGGATGAACACCTGGAACATGGAATTTATTCACTATTTTATCTGAGCCAAGCATTAATGAAACAAAAAATAAACTATAAGGTTAAATTACTATTTACATTTGTAAATGAAGAAGGAGAAGTAATACCTGAATACAGTGCTATTAGTGGATTTGCAAAAACAATTCGCATGGAAAAACCAACCTTTATCTTTAAGACTGTTGAATTACAAAAAACTCGATCATTCCGTAAAGAATCAAGGAAAGAAAGCATTGCACAGATTTTAATAAATGAGTTTGAGATAGAAGATTCTGAAGTAGAGATACGTTATGAAGGAAGTAATAGGTTAGTTAAAGAAGTTAAAAGTATTGGATTCCTTTAAGTAAAAGAATGAATAATTCCAATGTAATTTTTATTTTGTGGTAATCAGTTTAATTAGTGGTATTACCATTATATAATTCACTTCTCATAAAAATGATGGAAATAATTATGAGAAGTGAATCAACAAATTCTGTGATATGTAACTGCTATGCAAAATTAAACTGTCCATCCATTATTCTGTATTTCGGACATAAATGGGGAGAAACGAAAGGAATGAGAATAAAAAGTGGAAATATTCGAATCTAGCCAAGAGTTAAAAACATTAGACCTGATAAAGGATCAAGGAACATACGTTATAACTGGTGGCCTAGGTGAATTAGGAATGATATTTGCACATTACCTAATTAATAAGGCGAAGGTAAGACTAGTAATTACAGGACGGAGTAAGTTAAAAGAGGAAAAATATATTAAGTTAAAAGAGTTGGAAAATTACGGGGGAGATATTCTTTATATTCAGGCAGATATTTCAAAGAAGGAGGATGTCAAAAATCTAGTTAGTAAAATAAAAGAAAAATATGGAAAAATAGACGGGGTAGTACACTCAGCAGGGGTAATTAAAGATTCGTTTGTACTGAAAAAAAGTAAGGAAGAGATCGATGCTGTCTTATCTTCTAAAGTATTTGGTACTCGATATATAGACGAGGTATTAAAAGATGAGCCCCTTGACTTTTTTATTCTGTTTTCCTCCATTGCTTCCGTTTTAGGTAATGTAGGACAAAGTGATTATGCGTATGCAAATAGTTATTTAGATTATTTCGCTCAATGGCGAAACGATCAATGCAAAGCAGGAAAACGTTTCGGTAAAACACTATCTATTAACTGGCCATTATGGGAAGACGGAAGAATGAGTGTTGATAACGAAAAACTAGAGATAATGAAAGATAGTATGGGAATGATTCCTCTTTCCAAAAAGAGTGGGATTCTCGCATTCGAGCATGGGTTAAACCAACATGGGTCACAATTTATCGTGGTGAATGGAGAAAAAGATAAAATTAATACTGCTATGAAGCCAAAATTAGAAAACGAAAAAATATTATTTGATAGAGACGATAATGAAATAGAAATGGAAAAGGTATCTAATTTAGCAGCTTTACAGAATAAGGAATTGTTGACTCACACAGAGAATTTTTTAAAAAAACTAATAGCTGAAAAAACAAACATAGATGTGAAACGGATTAGAAATGACGAGTCCTTTGGGAATTATGGAATTGAATCAGTTACAATCATGAGTTTGACAAAATCAATGGAAGAAAAAATTGGTGAACTTTCAAAAACATTATTTTTTGAATATGATACCACAAGAGAGCTAGCACATTATTTGATTGAAACAAAAACCGAAGCGTTAAAGAAGCTGTTTAGCTTAGATACAAGATCTAGAATAAAATATAATCATACTAAAGAACAAATTGATAAAAAAACGGAGAAGAGAGTCACTGAATCCATAACAAAATCTATACAGTCTAAGTCGATTTCAATAGGGAAACAGGTAAAAGAAGTTAATGACGAAATTGCAATAATTGGAGTAGCAGGTAGGTATCCTATGGCTCAAGACTTAGATGAATTTTGGGAAAATTTAAAAAAGAGGAAAGATTGTGTTACAGAAATCCCAACTGATAGATGGGATCATAATATGTATTTTAATCCTAATAAAGGAACTATTGGGAAAACGTATAGTAGATGGGGAAGTTTTATTGGTGATGTTGATAAGTTTGATGCTCATTTCTTTAATATCTTACCTAATGAAGCAAAGTTTATTGATCCTCAAGAACGATTGTTTTTAGAAACAACTTGGAATGCCATAGAAGATGCTGGCTATTCTAGTAATTCCCTTAAAGGAAAGAAAATTGGTGTATTTGTTGGTGCAATGTATGGTCTTTATCAGTTGTTAGAAACGGAACAATTTGGAGATAAGGTTTCAGGACGTTCTTCCTTTGCATCAATAGCAAATAGAGTTTCCTATTTCTTTGATTTTCACGGACCTAGTATGGCGCTAGATACTATGTGTTCATCATCATTGGTTGCTCTACATCAGGGCTGTGACAGTATTCGAAAAGGTGAATCGGAGATGGTTATTGCCGGAGGTGTTAATCTAGCACTTCATCCAAACAAATACATACAGCTTAGTATGGGGAATTTTGTTTCTTCTGATGGGAAATGTAGAAGTTTTGGAGAAAATGGTGATGGATATGTTCCAGGTGAAGGCGTAGGAGCAGTAATATTAAAGCCACTCAAGAAAGCAGTGGATGATGGTGACCAGATTTATGGAATTATTAAAGGAAGTTCGATTAATTCTGGGGGACGGACTAGTGGGTATACAGTGCCAAATCCAAATGCTCAAAGTGAACTTATTAAGGAAGTTCTTCATAAAGCGGAAATTGATCCTCGAACAATTAGTTATATTGAAGCTCATGGAACAGGAACTTCTTTAGGTGATCCAATTGAAATAACTGGGCTGACAAAAGCATTCCGTGAATTTACTGAAGATCATCGCTATTGTCCTATTGGCTCCGTAAAATCCAATATTGGACATTTAGAATCTGCAGCCGGAATAGCTGCATTGACAAAAGTATTATTACAGCTGAAACATAAGACGCTTGTTCCGTCCATACATTCTGATAATTTGAATCCTTATATTGATTTTAATAGTACTCCATTTTACGTACAACAAACGCTACAGGAGTGGAAACAACCAATTGTATCTACTAAGGATGGTGAGAAAAGCTATCCTAGAAGAGCTGGAATAAGTGCTTTCGGTGCTGGTGGTGCTAATGCTCATGTAATACTTGAAGAATATATTCAAGAAGAGCCATCATTACCAATAAAAGATGAAAAACCGATACTTTTTATTCTATCTGCAAAGAATAAGGATAGGTTAGCTATTTATGCAGAAAAACTAAACAATTTTCTTGATAAATATTCAATTAGTAAAAAAGAAGGGGCAATTACTGGTGAAGAAGCGGAGTTGGGCGAAAACTCTATAAAACTACTTATACAAGAGGAAATTGCTGAGTTACTATCTGTTACACAGTCTGTAATTGCTGATAATGTATCATTTAATGAATATGATCTTGATGTTTATAATAGGAATATTCTGTGTGAACGACTTCAAATCAAGCTAGGTATAGATATACCTACTGAAGTATTGGTTTATTGTAATACTGTCAGTAGTCTCGCTAAGTATATATGTAAATGTCACAAAAATGATAGAAAATTTGAACCTTTTGTGGGATCAGAAGGTGATGCATTTCTTCATGATCTAGCATTTACGCTTCAGGTTGGACGTGACAGTATGATAGAAAGACTAGCAATATTGGCCAGAAATATAAATGAATTACAACAGGGTTTGACAGATTATAAAAATGGTAAGAAAGATAACCCTAATGTTAAGTACGGTAATATCAATGATTATATCGAGAAGTTTGATGCTTTATTAAACGGTGATGTTCTTAAGGAGCAAATAGAAAGATATCAAAGGAAAAAGGACTTATCAAAGCTTGCAGAATTTTGGGTTATGGGAGCAGATGTTGATTGGAATATGATTTATGAAAATCAATATCGAAAAAGAATTTCGCTTCCCACTTATCCTTTTGAGAGAAAAAGTTACTGGATAATGCCAATTAGTAGTGATAATCGGCTAATTCCTAACCCACAAGAGGGTAATACTAGTAAAGCTGTCTATCAAAATACAAATATTGTAGATGAAACACCTACAATTAATAGGCAGACAACGACTATGAAAATAAATATGGAAAAGGTAGCTGAAAAGTCGATTGAAGATATGATGTTGGATTATTTAAAGCAGACTTTTTCTGAAGTTCTTCAATTACCAGTTGATTTCATTCGTCCGACTGAGAACTTTGAATCTTATGGAATTGATTCTATTCATATAAATCAACTTAATAAACATTTAGAAAAAGAATTTGGGAAGTTACCATCGACATTAATGTTTACATATAAAAATTTAAAAACGTTAAGCAAATATTTTGTCGATAAGGAAAGAGAAAAGGTTCATTCGCTACTAAATTCTATGGATAACTATGAAGAAGTAGGAGTTAATCAAGAGACTACAATTAATTTTTCAGAGCCAGTAGAAAATAAAGAAACAACTTTTGAAAATGAACGGGATATTGCCATTATTGGTTTAAGTGGTAAATTTCCAAAAGTCGAAGACATGGACGAGTTTATCTATAATCTGATGCAAGGGAAGGATAATATTACGGAAATTCCAAAGGAGAGATGGGATTATAAACAATATCCTGATATTACCTGTAAGTGGGGCGGATTTGTAGAAGATGCTGATAAATTTGATCCACAATTCTTTAGTATTTCACCTAGAAATGCTGCATTTATGGATCCTCAGGAACGACTGTTCTTACAAGCTGTCTGGAGCTGTCTAGAGGATTCAGGATACACACCAGAATCCTTGGGAGATCCAAATGATGAGGAATACCGTGGTAATGTGGCAGTTTATGCAGGAGTGTCGTTTAACTCCTATGGACTTTATGGAGCGGCTGATATGGAAAGGGGTATATCGGTTCCACTCAATTCACAAATCTATTCCGTTGCCAATAGAGTATCCTATCTTCTTAATCTGAAAGGACCTAGTTTATCAGTTGATACAGCATGTTCTTCTTCACTTTATGCTATTCATCTAGGATGTGAAAGTATATTAAGGGAAGAATGCGATATGGCAATAGCTGGTGGAGTTAATCTTACTTTGCATCCTAGTAAGTATATAACATTAGACTCGGCAAAGTTTTTAGCTTCAGACGGTCATTGTAGAAGCTTTGGTGAAGGTGGAGACGGTTATGTACCAGGGGAAGGTGTTGGTGCAGTCTTATTAAAGCCACTGTGGAAGGCTAAAAGGGATCAGGATCATATCTACGGTGTAATTAAGGGTTCTGAAGTAAATCATGATGGAAAGACAAATGGTTTTTCAGTTCCAAATCCAGTTGCTCAGAAAGAAGTTATTAAAAAGGCGTTGAAGAAGGCAAAAATTGATCCGAGAACCATTAGCTATGTTGAAGCACATGGAACTGGAACATCTCTTGGAGATCCAATTGAAATAACTGCCCTTACGGAAGCTTACCGTGCATACACTACTGAAAAGCAATATTGCTCTATAGGTTCAGTTAAATCCAATATTGGCCATTTAGAGGCTGCAGCAGGAATATCACAAGTTGCTAAAGTGCTTATGCAAATGAAACATAAAGTATTAGTCCCTAACAGACTTAATAGCAAACAAATTAATTCAAATATTGACTTTTCGGAAACACCATTTCGTGTTCAATCTGAGCTTGAAGAATGGAAAAAGCCTCAAATTGGTCAAAAGGTGTATCCTAGACGATCGGGGTTAAGTTCGTTTGGTGTTGGAGGGGTAAATGTTCACATGATTATAGAAGAATATGAGCCTGAGAGGGAGTATTCTAAGTCGAAAAATCAAAATTTATTAATTATTCCTTTATCTGCTAAAAATGAAAATGTGTTATTACGATATGTAACTAAGTTCTATACTTATCTACAATCAAGGATGAATCAAGAGGGAAAAGTAGAGAGTTTCCATTATGAACTCCCTGACATTAGAGATATGGCATTTACGCTACAACTTGGCCGTGTAGCCCATCCTTATAGAGTTGTATTTGTCGCATCGGAATATCATGAATTAATGCAGTTGATGGAATTATATGTGAATAAAAAAGGGGATCTGAATGATAGTATACAAGGAATTATAAAAGCAAAGGCCATATCTGCTAGAGATAAAGTAAAATTAGGTATTAACGCTATACCAAAATCAAGTGATATCTATGAGCTAGGAAATCAATGGGTGCAAGGATATGATGTTAGATTTAATGAATTATATAAGGATTACTTCCCAAATCGTGTTTCACTTCCAGTATACCCTTTCGAAAAGGAAAGATATTGGATGTATAATTCTTCAAGTTATGAGGAGCGAAATGATGCTAGCTCGACTATCCGTATCCAAGAAAAGAATACGAATAGTTCAACAAATAATATCATTACTGAAAGTAGTCAATCTAATAACGTCGTAATTAATACAGTCGAAAATTTAATAAAAGGGAGTAAATCTAAATCTAGTCCAGTGAGTGAAAACGCTGAAAATATATTAAAAGAGCCAGTAGATAATGAAAGTTCCTACAGTAGTAGAGATAGGGAGTTTCTGTATCTGTTAGCTGATGCCTTTGAAGGTGAGCAGATTCCCATTTTAATTAGTTATATTCAAGATATTTTTGCTTCGTTATTAGGTTTTACTGAAGGGAGATTACCAGATCCGGAACAAGGATTTTTTGAATTGGGTTTAGAGTCAGTGGCAATTGCTGAGGGATACAATCTGCTACAGACGAGGTTTGATTTAGAACTGGATGATCAAATATTTTTTAACTACCCAAATATTAAAGAATTAGCAGAACATCTACTATCATTGTTAGATTTAGAAAACATAGAACCTTTAGTAAAAGAGGAAGCTGCAGCATCGATGGAAACGGAGAAGATAGATGAAAATGTAAGTAAACACTTGTCCATTGAAGAAATGAATGAAAATGCTTTCGATGATGTAATAATGAACAAGCTTGACGATATGAGTGAAAATGAATTAATAGCCATGCTAGAAAAGGAAATTGCAAATGAATAGAATATAACGATTAATCTATCATTATTTTTATCCTATTAAGGTGGAGGAAATAAAATGAAGAAAATATTTTTGTTTGCAGGACAAGGTTGTCAATATTATGGCATGGGAAAAAGCTTATATGGGAAAAACATTGATTTCAGAAGATACGTAGATGAAGTAGATGAGGAAATAGTTAATAAGATAGGTTTATCCATACGAGATATTTTATTTGATAAAAGGAAAGATCGAAGTGAAGCGTTTTTACCGATACTTTATACAAGTTTGGCAATCTTTATGTATGAATACTCTGCAGCAAAAATGATGATTAAGAATGGTATTATCCCTGATGGCATGATTGGGAGTAGTTTAGGAGAATTTAGCAGTGCTGTCGTTTCGAATATGATTGATATGGAAGATGCTATAAGTTTAATAATACAACAATCTAAATTAATTATGGAAAAAGCGCCGGTTGGTGGAATGATAACTGTTTTTGATGATCCCTTATTGTTTGAAAGTCGTAGAGATATTTTCAAAGATGTTGAGCTCATATCTGTCAATCATAGGAAAAATTTCGTAGTATCAGCAAATCTAGAAAGTATTATAGCTTTGGAAAAGTTATTGAATGATAATCAGATTCTTCACTACAAGCTCCCTGTTCAATATGCATTTCATTCAAGTGAAGTTGAATGCTTACGTGAAGAATATCTTAGCTTAGTTGATAATTTCCCCTTAAAACTACCTAAGTATGAAGTAATTTCCGGTATAACAGGAGAGCCACTTAGGCATGTGAATCCAGACTATTTTTGGAGGGTTCTAAGGGAGCCAATTAACTTTAAAGAATGCATTACTAATTTGAATAGTGATGAGTGTATCTTCATTGACTTATCTCCAGATGGAGAGTTAGCTATGATGTTGAAATATATATTACCAAATGATAAAGAAGTGTTTAAAATTGCATCTATATTTAATGTTGATATCGATGTAGCTAAAGTTATGAATGAAATAAAGGAAAGAGGAGGCAAAAAGATGAAGGCATATGTTTTTCCTGGACAAGGCTCACAGGTTAAAGGGATGGGAGCTGAGCTATTTGACGAATACAGTGAATTCACAAAAAAGGCTGATGAAATTCTTGGATACTCCATAAAAGATCTTTGTCTGAATGATCCAGAAAATAAGCTGTCACAAACTGTGTATACACAACCGGCACTATTTGTTGTAAGTGTATTATCCTATTTGAAAAAGATGGAAGAAGGCGAAGGTGAACCAGATTATTTAGCTGGACATAGTATCGGTGAGTATGCAGCATTGTTTGCATCAGGAGCTATAGACTTTGAAACAGGCCTAAAGCTGGTTAAAAAAAGGGGAGAATTAATGTATCAGGCCACAGGTGGTCAAATGGCTGCAGTTGTTGGGTTAACAAAGCACCAAGTTGAAGAGATTATAAGAGACAATAACTTTACGAAAATTGATATAGCTAACATGAATACACCAACTCAAATAGTGATTGCAGGTTATAGCGAGGATATTCAAAAGGCTAGTGAAGTATTTACTAATAATAGTAATTGCTTTATGTATAAAATTCTTAATGTTAGTGGCGCATTTCATTCAAGATATATGCAGCCAGCTATGGAGGAATTTAATCGATACCTTAAAGAATTTACATTCAATGACTTAAAGATACCTGTTATATCAAATACTTATGCTAGACCTTATAAAAATTCAAGAATAATGGAGACATTATCAAAACAGTTGGTGTCATCTGTTCAGTGGACGGATAGTATTAGATATCTGCTAATGAAAGATGTACAGGATATTGTTTCTGTAGGTCCTGGAAGAGTTGTTCAGGGAATGGTGAACAGTATTATTCGAGAAGCAGAACCAATGACTATAGCAGAAGCGGAGGTGGCTTCATCTATAGAGGTTATAGGTTTGGATGAAAAAAATAACTTGGAAGAAATCCAGGTTAAAGAAACCATTTTGCCTTTAGAGGAACTGAAATTTCATAATAGTTATGAAATTTCACCAGAAATGCTCGGTGATCGTTCATTTAAAGAAGAGTACAATTTAAGATATGCTTATACACTTGGTGGAATGTATAGAGGTATTTCAGGGGAACGTTTAGTGATTGTAGCTGGTAAAGCTGGTTTACTAGGGTTTTATGGGACAGTTGGTGTAGAGTATTCAAAGATTGAAAATGCGATTATAAAAATACAGGATGCATTACAAAATGGTGAACCCTATGGTTTCAATTTGTCTGCTGATTTAATTAACCCTGAAAGGGAAAATAGAATATGTGACTTATTTCTAAAGTATGGTGTAAGAACGGTTGAAACTTCAGGCTATGTTAGCATTACGAAGCCGTTGGTAAAGTATAGAATTAAGGGACTGAAAACAAATAGTACAGGTGATATCGTTGTTCCAAACCGAATTATTGCCAAGTTATCAAGACCAGAGATAGCGGAATATTTTATGAGTCCTCCTCCACATAAAATTGTTGACAATCTATTACTAGAAGGGGAAATTACAGAAGAAGAAGCAGAGCTAGCTCAACATATATCGATGGCAAATGATATATGTGTGGCAGGAGATTCAGGTGGACATACGGACGCAGCTAATGGATTTGTGTTGTTGCCTTCAATTGTTCGTTTAAGAAGTGAAATTGTAGAAAAATATGGTTATCGTCACAAACTTCGCATCGGTGTTGGCGGTGGTATTGGTACTCCAACTGCTATCTCTGCTGCATTTATGATGGGAGCTGACTTTATAACAACAGGGTCTATAAATCAATGCTCTGTTGAAGCAGCTATTAGTAGCACTGCTAAAGATATGCTGAGTTCTATTAATGTACAGGATACAGGCTATGCTCCTGCATGGAATTTATATGAAACTAGCAGTAAGGTTCAAGTTTTAAAAAGAGGAACATTATATCAGGTTAGAAGTAATAAATTACATTCCATCTATACTAATAACGATTCGATAGAAGATATTGATGAAAAAGTAAAAAAGCAAATTGAAGATAATTACTTTAAAAAAAGCTTGGACGAAGTCTACGATGAGGCGAAGCTTTATTTTGACCCAAAAATATTGGAACAAGCTGAATTAAATCCTAAATTGAAAATGGCGATTACTTTTAATTGGTATTATATAAAGTCAGCACAGTGGGCGTTACACGGTGAGGAAGATAATAAAACGGATTTTCAGATTTTATGTGGTTCTTCACTTGGAGCATTTAATCAGTGGGTTAAAGGAACGAAGATGGAGGACTGGAGAAATAGACATGTTGATGAAATAGGTATCTTGCTAATGAATGAAACCGTCTCGCATATTAATAACTACTGTAAAGGATTGTTAAACGTACATTGAATCTACGCTTACTATCATTGTGTCTTAGAATAGAGGGAGGAATTAATGTCAGAAGTATATGCAATAGATATTAATGAAGTGGTGGAGGAAAAAATTTATAGTGAATTGTTTCAAGTTTTATCAGAAGAACGAAAAGAAAAAACGAATAAATATAAATTTCAAATTGATGCTAAAAGAAGTATTTGTGCAGAGGTACTTATTAAGTTCATAGTTAGTCAAAAGTTTAATAAGTCTGATTCTAATATAAATATCTTATTTAAATATAATTCATATGGAAAACCATATTTTGATGGTATAGAAGGCTATTATTTCAATATTTCTCATGCTGGTAAATGGGTAGTTTGTGCATGGAGTGAAAAAGAAATTGGAGTTGATGTTGAAAAGATAAAGGATATTGATATGGGGGTGGCCAAACATTATTTTAGTCAATCAGAATATTTGGAACTTATCGGTAAAGAAACGGACGAAAGAAAAAAGTTATTAATTGATTATTGGACCTTAAAAGAAAGCTATGTAAAATACAAAGGTAAAGGTTTAGCTATTTCTTTAGATAGTATTAGTTTTTACTTTGAGAATGGAAAAGTATACTACAATAGCGATTTCGAGAGGGAAAACATAATTTTTCATACGTTAGATATTGATAAGGAACATAAACTGTCTGTATGTTCAATGGATCCATTTTTAGAATCAGTAAACTATGTATCTTTGGAAAAAATATGGAAAACATTATGCGGTTTTTAGGATATTCGATTTGTAGTTTTACTAATCGAACTTTTAAAAATATATTGTGAGAGGATATTGCAAATGAATGAACGTATAGCTGGAATTGAATCAATAAATTTTTATGGAGGATCAGCTTTTTTAGATGTTCAAAGTCTTGCAAAATATAGAAACTTGGATACTGAAAGGTTTGAAAATCTATTAATGAAAGAAAAAACTGTACCTCTTCCCTACGAAGATCCTGTATCATTTGGAGTAAATGCTGCAAAACCTCTTATTGATAAACTGTCTGAGCAGGAAAAGGATCGTATAGAAATGGTTATTACTTGTACAGAATCAGGCATAGATTTTGGAAAATCTATAAGTACATATATCCATCATTACTTGGGTTTAAATCGTAATTGTCGTCTATTTGAATTAAAGAATGCCTGTTATTCAGGAACAGCAGGTTTTCAAACGGCAGTAAATTTTATATTATCACAAGCATCCCCAGGAGCAAAAGTATTAGTGGTTGCTACTGACTTGACAAGATTTTCAACGGCGGATGCGGGGGAAGCACTAATGGCAGACTGGTCTTTTGCAGAACCATCAGGGGGAGCGGGTGCCGTAGCTATGATAGTGAGTGATAAACCAATTGTATATCAGGTTGATGTAGGAGCAAATGGATATTATGGGTATGAGGTGATGGATACTTGCAGGCCAATTCCAGATAGTGAAGCTGGAAATGCAGATTTATCACTTATGTCCTATCTGGATTGTTGTGAAGCTTCTTATATAGAATATGAGAAGCGAGTAGAAGGAGTGAATTACAAAGACTCTTTCCACTATTTGGTTTTTCATACTCCGTTTGGTGGAATGGTAAAAGGAGCCCATCGTAAAATGATGCGCAAAATGTGTAAAGCCAAGCCAGAGGAAATTCAAATTGATTATAATCAGAGAGTATTCCCTGGGTTAACATATTGTCAGCGTGTTGGTAATATTATGGGAGCTACTGTATTTTTATCCATGTTAAGTACCATTGATTATGGGTCCTTCGAGTCACCCAAGCGGCTTGGCTGTTTTTCTTATGGATCTGGCTGTTGTTCAGAATTTTATAGTGGAATTGTCACCAGCAGTGGACAAGCTAAAGTACAGGAGTTAGGAATCAAGCAACATTTAGATGAACGTTATGAATTATCAATCGAGGAGTATGAAGAGTTATTAAGCAGTAATATTTCAATTATGTTTGGGACACGAAATGTAAAATTGAATCTAGATTTGATACCTGGGGTTCTTGAAATAAATAAGAGGAGAGGACGACTGGTTCTTAATGAAATAAATGAGTATCACAGAGAGTACATTTGGCTCTAGGATATTGTGATTAAAAATTACTTATAAAGAAGATATTCTTAATTTTTCTAAAAATTCAAACAATTAAACTAGCTAATTTGGTATAATATTGGTAATGCAACTTTCTCAACACGAATTATGGAGGCTGTCACTTTCCTAGGCAGCCCCCATACTCCATTGTCATAATTAACTAATAATAGATGATATGATTTGCGATTTTATCATTCTGTAGCCAGTTAATTTAACCAGCACCTAAAAAACAACTACCCATTAGTTCGCTGATTTCATCCAAGTCTATAACAAAATAAAATAATCGTTTGAACTGGCCATGTGTTGCTAGATAAAAAGATATGGATATACGGTGGGAAAATAATATATCCTATTAATCTTTTATGAGGAAGGATTAATTATTTAACAAAGTCTTAAATATCCTAACGCATGGAGGGAGCTTTGCTTGAAAAATTAATACTTACAACGTTTGACTATTTTTTCTATGATAATCATTTTAAAAAGAATGTAACAATTTATTAAGTTACCTTTTATAAGGTTACGCACTAACAAAGGAAGGTGAGGTATTCAATGAAAAAAGATCAGATAATAATATTGAGCATGTTGGGATGTGCTATGTTTTACGGTTTGATAAATCAAAAACAAATTGATATTAAAAGTATTATTAATAAAAAATTAGGTAAAACAAGAAGGAAATATATAGAAATCCATCGAGAATCGTTATAAGTATGTCTAAATGTAAAAGAACACATAAGGTGATTTACTAATTAATAAATTGTACAAGTTATTATTATAGAAATAATAACTATGCTATAAACAAATGATTGTTTTTAAAGTTTAGGTGATTGGTTTATAGTCCTTAGTTATTGTTTGTATTTTAAGAAGATTGAATTCTTAAAAAATATAATCTATAGAAAAGTTGGTAATGTATTCAATAAAGTTTATTTTCAAAAGGTGTGTGTCAGATGGAAAAAAAAGAGAAGCGGCAAGCATTAGTAAAAAATACGATTTCCGAAACTCCATTTATAAAGGATGAAGAGTTAGCAAGCAAGTTTAACGTAAGTGTACAAACAATACGATTAGACAGACTTGAATTATCAATTCCAGGATTAAGGGATCGAATAAAAAAAATCGCTGATTATAGTCTGAAGGATGAGATTCGTTCATTACCGATTGAAGAAGTAACAGGTGAAATTATTGATTTAGTACTTGATAAGTCTGCAATCTCCATTTTAAAAATAGAAAGGCACGAACATGTATTCAGTCGTAATCAGATTGTTCGAGGGCATTTTCTATTTGCACAAGCAAATTCATTAGCTGTAGCAGTTATAAATGATGAACTAGCGTTAACTACCAAGGCTAACATACTCTTTACAAAACAAGTTAAACAATATGAGAGAATAATTGCAAAAGCTAAGGTAAAAGAAACAGATTTAAAAAAACAACGTACAACAGTAGAAGTTAAAAGTTATGTTGGAGGAGAAGTAGTATTTTCTTGTGAATTTGAAATTTACAGATCTAACTTGATTGGTTTAAAAGCCGAACAAAGAACTATGAGTTTAGTATCGAAGTAATCTTGATTGGTTGTATATCTTTCGAAACATATAAGACAAATAAGCGAGTGAAAGTCCCATTTGATATTTTAACTGCTGTATCCACACAATGGAATATTATAGACATATTAAAGGTTCCTATGAAGCAGTTCAAAATAAGCTTGTATTATGTTGTGTTTTTTATGTTAATTCATATAAATAGACCTGTATAATTGATATAACCCACTTTTGTTATACAGGTTTATTTTGAAATATCTCTAGTAGTTTTATGGATATTTAATTTCGGTAATTTTTTTATTAAAGGTCCAACCTCTTTCAACTACATTTAAACAATGTGTGCCTTCCTATAATTTAAGAAATTAATTTTCCACATCTCTATAATAATATCCCCATCTATTTTATTATTGGTAGTTTATACTTTTTGTATTACGGGATTAAGCTGAAAAATGATAGGCAAAAGGATATTAGCTGCCCATTCATCGTTAGTTTTCTTCTATTTCTATTTGGGGCTTTTAGTTTTTTTGATTATGTTATAGGAAAACTAATAGTTGCCGTACCTCTTATTGTCTTTATATTCGGCAATAAATTTTTAAGAAAAATGGAAAGGAGGAAAAAAGCTTAATCCTTGTGTGAAAAAGCACCTACTAGTGATAAACAGGTGCTTTTCTGTGTAAGTGTGCAAGTTTCCTTAAACTCCAGGAAACCATCCAGGTGTATGGATAATAGCATTCCAAAGAGGATCAGGAATGACAAGCTCTTTTTGCTTTTCTTTATTAATCGCTGTAACAATCGTTTCTTCTTTTCCATCGGCGATTTTTTGTACCCAGTGGGGGTCAATAATAAGCTCTCTACCTAAAGCGAGAAGAGGAATTCCTGATTCTAGAGCTTGATTTGCATCTGATGCGCTGTAAATTGAACCAACGCCGATAAGTGGAACACGATTATTGATTGTTTCAAGCAAATAAGCGATGCGCGATTTTGATAGGTCTTCCACACCTCTTCTTGGCGTGGAATGGAAATCTTGGAGCGAAACATGCAAGTAATCCAAGCCTTTGTCTGCTAGTTTATCGACTAGGGCAAGGGTATCTCCCATTGTAATTCCCGGTGTCTCGGGTTCCTCTGGGGAAAATCGATAGCCTACAATGAACGGAGAGGTAGCGTATTTGTCAACAACACTTTTTACTTTGTTAATAATCGCCAATGGAAAAGTCATTCGTTTTTCAAGGCTTCCGCCAAAGCGATCTTCACGATGATTGGAATGAGGAGAGAAAAATTGCTGAATAAGGTAGCCATTTGCTCCATGAATTTCCACACCATCATAACCAGCTTCAATCGCACGACGTGTAGTCTCCCCGAAAGCATCAATGATTGCTTCGACTTCCGATACTGATAAAGCTCGTGGAGTTGGATTTCCGCTTCCTTCAGCAGGTATGTTACTAGCACTCACAACATCCCCATTCACTAAGGCAGGAGGACACATCCGGCCACCATGGAAAATTTGGAGAACTGCTTTTGCGCCTTGTTCTTTAATACGTGAAGCTAATTTCGTTAGGCTAGGGATAAAGTCGTCACTATAGGCAGCAAATTCACCTGGGAAACCTTGGCCATTACGCGTAACGTTTGTACATGCAGTAATGACCATACTTACTCCCGGAGAACGATGTGCATAATAGTTCACTTCTGCTTCTGTAACAGTCCCATCTTGATTGGAAGAAAAATTGGTCATTGGAGCCATAACTACTCTGTTTTTAAGTGTTACTCCATTGGGAAAGGTAAACGAAGATAATAGCTCATTTTTAATCATCTATTTATGCTCCTTTTTAAAAGTATAAGCGTAATCATAAACAAATTAATCCATTCTGTAAATTATATTGCTCTGGTAGTTTTTCCGGATTTTAGTTTGAATAAACGTGGCAAACAATTTTTCAGGGATTTCAGGAAAGTATGAGTAAAATGTTTGTGGGAGAATAAATATCCTTTTTGTCTAGTTGGGGGACTCGTCCCCCAACTAGACAAAAAGGCCACCAAGCG
>NZ_JBQHVO010000057.1:0-33777 GCF_052064465.1 Niallia sp. HCP3S3_B10
CAGTAAAGAACCAATATCAAATTAATGAAAAAGTGTTAAATTTAATATGGATAGGTGTTTTATATATGTCTCATTTGGCTAGGTCAGTTCATTAACCCCCCATTTTATTTTCTATTAATACTTAAGCTCTAATCTCCCATGCTTAAATGAATCTTGCATTCTATAACTATCCTTTGGGAAAATAAATGTCCATGGCATACTGACATGAGAAGGAATGACAAGGTCTGGCAGTGTGAATTCCTTTTCTGCAATCACTTCATCATTAACACTGTAATATAATAGTGTATTTTGAAAGGTTAGGGGATATTCCGTGAAATTATGAACCAATACGGAAACAAGTAGTGCATCCTTATGATTGATTGCTTCTCGGATAGGAGAAAAAATAACGATTGAACTGTTTATGTGTTTTGTTTCCGTAAAGATTTTTTCTATATTTTCTCTATCTTGCGGGGCAATTTGCTTGTCCCAGGCCGATTCAAATTGTAATTCCTGCATCATTATGACCACCTTTTGAAGTGAAGTGTAACATAAGTGAGAGAAAGAATCTATTATACGATCTAATTATTTCTTTCTATCATATATATTCCACTATGAATTTCCCTCTAAACAGAACAAATGTTTTGGTGTAGAATAGTAAATGTTATATTAACTATTAAATATTAGGGGTGGAATCAACTTGAATGGAACATCACATGCTGTAATTGGATCAGCAACAGGATTTATTGTTGCTCATACCGTGCAATCCACACCAACAGAGACATTAGTGTGTGTCACTTTAGGAGCCGTTTCTGGACTAATGCCTGATCTGGATATTGACGGGAAGCTTCGTGGTAAAATTACGTTACCTCATCAAATGATTCAATTGTCTGCACAGGTAATCGGAATACTTATGGTGCTATATAGTTTCTTCGAGAAAGTAGCAGTAGAGAGGTGGATGGGGGTCGGGATAGGTATTATGATTTTGTTTATCGCGTCGTTAATTAAACAAAAGCATATGCTGACGATAACGGGTGTTGCTGTGTTGATGGGAGGACTTTCTGTTGAGGAACGATGGATTATACTTCTAGGAATCTATATTATGATTGCATCCTTTACATCTCATCGTAGCTATACTCATTCTATTTTGGGTGTTGTGTTTTTTGGAATCATTGCCGCAAATGTAGAGAACTCCATTGGCATCCAGGGAGTATACTATACTTGTATTGGTGGATATATCAGTCATTTAATTGCAGATTTAAAAATTTTTCCGTTTAACAAAAGAGGCGTTAAGCTGTTCTTGCCACTGACATCAAAGGAATTTTAATAGTTTACTATTTGTCTTTCTTTATACATAATATTAAGTTGGATGGAAAGAATCCCCTATTATAGCAATCTTAATAGGGGATTCTTTCTATATGGCTCTAAAGCAATATGTTGATATTTCTAACCTAGATAGAATCGAAGTTACCATCTATTTATGTTATAATATGGAAAAAGGGAGGTCTTAAATATGGGCTTTGGTTTTCGAAAGAGCTTTAAAATAGCTCCTGGTGTTCGGGTGAATGTTGGAAAAAAGAGTGTTGGGGTAAGCGCTGGTGTAAAAGGGCTTAGATATAGCGTGAACTCTCGAACCGGCAGTAGAGTGACTGCTAGTATCCCAGGAACTGGTGTATCTTATACCACGACAGGTGGCAGGAATAGAAAGTCGTCGGCCTATCAAAGGCAGGCGGATATAAATAGAAGGCAACGTGAATTAGATAAACTGAATGAATTAGAGCAGGCGAGACTTGCAGTTGAAGCATACGAAAATACAATTGAAAGAATTCATAGTATTCATATAGAAGCAGATGATCCTGTTAATTGGATAAAAGTAAGAGGGGCAGATGCGCCCTATCACCTGCCTAGTGGGGAAATGGGAGAAAAGGAAAAACTAGCTTTACAGCAGCTTCAAAATTATAAACCAGGAGTTCTTACCAAGCTTTTTAATCGACAATCTGCTGAACAGAAGTTACGAGAAGAGGTTATAGCTGCTAGAGAGGAAGATAAACAGGATTATCTTACTTGGGAGCGCGATGTAAAGATTGCTACAAAGGTGTTAGAAGGGGATATTGATACTTATTTTCAAGTCATTGAAGCATTTGCACCTTTGGATGATTTAACGGAATTTGGAAGTGGATTTGAATTCAGTTGTGGTGATCCGAAAGTAATGGAAATCGAATTTGAAGTAAATGCGGAGGATGTCGTTCCAAAAGAACAATTATCTTTAACAAAGACTGGAAAATTATCAAGAAAGCAAATGCCGAAGGGGAAGTTTTATGATATTCAGCAAGATTATGTCTGTAGCTGTATATTAAGAATTGCCCGTGATATGTTTGCACTATTGCCACTACATACGGTCTACATACATGCAATAGATAATCGTTTAAACACTGTAACTGGATATATGGAAAAAATCACTATTCTTTCTGTGAAATTGGACAAAGGAAAACTAAATCGATTAAATTTTGCTAATATTGACTGCTCCGATGCATTAGAAAACTTTGAACACAAGATGAATTTTAAAAAGACAAAAGGGTTTGAGGCAGTTAGTAGACTTATGGTTGATTAAGCGGATAAGGTTAGAAGCGTGGGTATAGTTACTCACGCTTTATTAATCATGAAAAATTTTCCTGGAAGTTGATTCTTTTGGGTACATACTACAACTAGAGTTTACGCAAATAAAAAATTTAAAAAATTGAAAAGAAAGCATTTACAAAAATAGCAATTCCGTTTATTATGTGTTTAGTTAACAAAAAAATGTTTGATTCAAACATTTGGTGTAAAGAACATAATAGGGAGAACTGCATAATATGGAAAATTTGCAGCAATTAAATAAAAGACAAAATAAAATTTATCAACTTCTATTGAATGAAGGAGAGATCAAGATTCAAGACCTTACAGAAACATTTGGCGTGGTCGAAATGACGATTAGGCGGGATCTTGATAAAATGGAGAAATTAGGATTTTTGAAACGAACATATGGAGGTGCGATTCTCGCTTTTGAAGATATTGTCATTAATAAGAGAGAATTATTAAACAGAAGGGCAAAAGAACTCATTGGGCAAAAGGCGGTCAAATTTGTTCAGGAGGGGGACGGCATTTTTGTAGATGCAGGTACGACCACTCCATATTTTGTTAAAAACCTACCTGTTGATGCAAAGCTTTCCATCACAACAAATGCCTTGAATGTTGCTTCGAAAATTCATGGGAAAAACAAGGAAAAAATTATTTTAGGTGGCATGATAAGAGAGTCCACGTCGTCGCTTTATGGACCAATTGCCATTTCAACATTAAACAATCTTTCTTTTGATAAAGCCTTTTTAGCTGCATCTGGTTTCACGCTTAACCAAGGTTTCAGTAACTCGAATATTTTTGAAGTGGAGATTAAGCAAAAAGTAATAAAGCAATCAAAAGAGATAACCTTCCTTATAGATCATAGCAAATTTGACACTCAATTTATGCACAAAATAACCTCGCTTGAAAACATAAATCGAATTATCACAGACAAAACCCCCTCTAATGAATATTGTAAGTTAATTCAGAGCAGTGGAGTTGAATTAGTCGTATGTAGTAACAATTGATAGAACCTCTCTATTAATTGTTATTTATACGAACATGTTCATTTAGCATATTACAATATAATCCATCTTTATTAAAAAAAACTCTACCAATAATTTTCTAAATTCCTTTTATGAGTGAAACTTTTTTAATGAATAAATGGAATGAAATGTGAATAGAAAGTAAATAGCCTTTGATTAGTTTTGGTGAAAATCAAAAGTGTTTCTAAATACGCATTAAATGTAAGCGCTTAAAAATGTATTTGGCATCCGGATATTAAGTCACAATGGTGATTTTAATATATAAAATTACTTCTATAAACAAGGGGGATATGTATGAAGAAGTTTTTGATTGGATTATTGACATTGGTACTAACTTTTGGGTTAGCTGCATGTAATACGAGTGAAGAATCTAGTAGTGAAAAGGATCAATATGTATTTGGCTATACGTCGATGACACAAAATAACCCGTATTTTCAAGTAGTAGAAAAAGCAATTAGAGATAAGGTAGAAGCTAATGGAGATAAGTTAATTACGACCAATCCTGCTATGGATGTGGAGCTTCAAATTAATCAAATTGAAGATATGATTGCTCAAGGAATAGACGCAATTTTTCTAAATCCTGTTGATTGGGAAGGAATTAGACCAGCATTAGCGATGTTAAAGGAAGCGAATATCCCAATCATCAATTACGATGCAGAAGTGAAAGATATGGAATATATAACGAGCTATGTAGGTTCAGATAATAAGAATGCCGGAAAAGTTGCTGGAGAAGATTTAGTGAAGAATTTTCCAGATGGAGGAAACATAGTTATCCTTGATAGTCCAACAATGAATTCAGTTAATGATCGAATCGAAGGATTTATGGAAGCGATTGAAGGGAAAAATTTTGAGATTGTTGCACAGCAAGATGCCAAGGGAGACTTAGAGACAGCGTTAACGGTGACAGAGGATATCCTTCAAGCCCATTCTGACATTATCGCTATAATGGGTGGAAATGATCCAACAGCTTTAGGTGCATTAGCAGCTGTTAAAGCTGCGAATATAGAAGGAATTGCCATTTATGGAGTTGATGGATCACCTGATGCGAAAACTGCAATTGCAAATGGAGAAGCATTAATCGGAACAGGAGCTCAATCGCCTATCTCTATTGGAGAAAAGTCGGTCGAAGTCGCTTATAAAATACTAAAAGGCGAAGACTATGAAAAGAAAATTCCAGTAGAAACCTTCATCATTAATAAGGACAATGTGGAGGAATACGGAACAGATGGCTGGCAATAAATGATGTGAATATACATTCTTAGCGACTGAACAAATAGAAGGAGAAGAAATATGCAATTTTAAAATGGATCTTATATTGAATTCTCCTTCTACATTTTAATGGGGTGGGATTATGTCTACGAAATTATTAGAGATGAAGGACGTTTCTAAACGTTTCCCAGGAGTTTATGCCTTAAAGGGTGTAGAGTTTGAACTAAATAGGGGAGAGGTTCATGCTCTCTTAGGGGAAAATGGAGCTGGGAAATCAACACTTATGAAAATACTTGGTGGGATATATTCCATTGATGAAGGAAAAATTTTTATTGATGAGCAAGAAGTAGAGATAAAAGATGTTAAAGATGCTCAATACAATGGTATCAGCATTATCCATCAGGAAATTATCTTAGTCCCATACTTAACGATAGCGGAAAATATTTATTTAGGAAGAGAACCTTTAACAAAAACAGGGTTTGTCGATAAAAAAACAATGTTTTCCAATGCAAGAAACCTTTTAGATAAATTTGAGTTGGATCTATCGGAAAAGAGTGTAATTAGTGAGTTGAATGTTGCACAGCAACAAATGATTGAAATTATTAAAGCAGTTTCTTTTCAAGCGAGAATTATTTTAATGGATGAACCAACTTCTTCTTTAACGGAAAAAGAGGTGAATTTTCTTTTTAAAACAATTCGTAATTTGACGGAACAAGGTGTGGGGATTGTTTATATTTCACACCGCATGAATGAACTATTTGAAATAACAGATAGAATTACAGTGATGAGAGATGGAACCTATATCGGGACCGTTCGTACGCAAGAAACGACGGAGAACCAACTAATTTCTATGATGGTTGGTAGAGAACTAACTAACTATTATGTTAGAGATTATTCTAAAGTAGGAGAAACAGTTTTAGAAGTAAAGAATTTATCAAGGGAAAATTATGTGAATCATGCGGACTTCCAATTAAATAAAGGCGAAATATTAGGTTTTTCCGGCTTAGTTGGTGCAGGGAGGTCAGAGCTGATGAAATGTATTTTTGGCATTGACCCCTTTGATGAAGGAGAAATTTATCGAGACGGCAAGAAAATTATGATAAAAAACCCGAATGATGCGATTAAACACGGGATTGCCTATGTTACGGAAAATCGGAAAGAAGAAGGCCTGTTTCTCATTCAGTCTGTTAAATACAATATTACGATAAAAGTTTTGGATAAGGTGATTAAATTTCTTCGCGTAAAAAAGAAAATCGAAGACCAGTATGCAGAGGATTTTATTAAAGAATTAGCTATTAAAACCCCAAATAGTGGGCAAATAGTAAAAAATTTAAGCGGTGGAAATCAACAAAAAGTATTGATTTCTAGATGGCTTGCGACAAATCCTCAAGTATTGATATTGGATGAACCAACAAGAGGAGTCGATGTAGGGGCAAAGGCGGAGATTTATGCGATTATGAATCAGCTCGTGCAAAAAGGGGTTTCCATTATTATGATATCTTCCGAGCTTCCTGAAATTATTAATATGAGTGATAGAGTAGCTATTATGTACAAAGGGAAAATTCAAAAGATATTAGAGAAAAAAGAGAGCTTTAGTCAAGAAGCGATTATGCATTATGCTACTGGAGGTAATTAAGATGGCTCAAGCAGCACTAAAGGAGAAAAAGAAAGAAAACTTTTTTTGGAACTTAGGTTCAAGTAT
The DNA here is from genome assembly GCF_052064465.1 of Niallia sp. HCP3S3_B10. NCBI lineage: Bacteria > Bacillati > Bacillota > Bacilli > Caryophanales > Bacillaceae > Niallia > Niallia sp. HCP3S3_B10. The sequence continues at coordinate 6,529 of NZ_JBQHVO010000057.1, forward strand.
TATAACCTTTATTCGAGAAAATTTAGGTATTTTAATAGGGTTACTTGCTTTATGTATTATTATTTCGATTATTAATCCCAACTTTTTATCCTCTAATAATCTATTAAATGTGTTAAGACAAACGTCTACCAATCTATATTTGGCCCTTGCTATGACGATGATTATTATTTTAGGTGGGATCGATTTATCTGTTGGCTCCATTATGGCAGTAACTGGAGTAGTTACGACTTTAATGATTGCAACATTCGGGGCACCGGTATTTATAGCTGTATTAGCTGGTTTATTTGTGGGGCTATTAATCGGTGCTTTAAATGGTTATGTTGCTGCAACAACCGTGATTCCTCCTTTTATTATTACGCTAGCCACTATGAATATAGCGAGGGGAGCGGCCTATGTAATTACAGATGGAAAGCCAGTCAGAGTTATGTCTGATTCCTTCAATTTCATTGGATCTGGTTATATTGGTGGTGTATTGCCGATGCCTGTGCTTTACCTTTTAATTCTATTAATCATTTGTTACTTCATTATGAATAAAACGCGACTTGGTCGTCACATGTATGCTGTGGGTGGGAATGCGGAAGCAGCGAAATTTTCAGGAATAAACATAAAAAAGGTACAATTTTTTGCTTATACATTTAGTGGATTAATGGCTGCAATTGCAGGTATTGTGTTAGCATCGCGTATGTTTTCTGGTCAACCAACAGCGGGAGAAGGTGCAGAATTAGATGCGATAGCGGCAGTTGTGTTAGGCGGCACGAGTATGACAGGAGGCTATGGGAAAATCGGCGGCACAGTTATCGGGGCACTTATTATTGGGGTGCTTAGCAATGGGCTAAATCTGATGGGAGTAAGCTCCTTTTGGCAATACATTGTAAAAGGTGTTGTAATTCTAGTTGCTGTCTATGCAGATGTTATTAAAAGAAGAAAAGCATAAATGGACATAGAATAGGGGGGAGGATTAGATGAAAGAGGGAATAACAATCGCTGGAACAATTGCTGTTGACGAAATAAAAAAAATTGAAAAATACCCTAATCAGTCAGAGCTGACGACAATAAAAAGCGTAATGCGATCCATAGGAGGAGCGGTATCTAACTGTGCTGTTTCTTTAGCAAGAATAGATGGAGAGTTGCCTATAGATACGTTAGCAATGATAGGAGAGGATGAGAGGGGCGACTATCTTAAAGAGCGACTATCTCACTATAAAAATATTGATAGTAGTCAAGTGAAAGTGTTAGGAGATACACCATTTACCGATGTTTATCAAGATGCAACTAGCAGAACATTTTTTACTTATAAAGGAAACGGTCTTTATTTCGATGAGTCAAAAATAGATTATCAACAGCTGCGCACCAAAATTTTTCATCTCGCTTATATTTTATTATTAGATGGGCTAGATAAGGAAGACAAAGAATATGGAACAAAGACGGCTAAGGTGTTAAGGAATGTACAAAAATTAGGAATCAAGACGTCTATTGATATTGTCAGTGAGAATAGTGATCGCTATCAAAAGCTTGTGCCACCGTGTCTTAAATTCACGAATTATTGCATTATAAATGAACTAGAAGCAGGTAATAGTGTTGGCATAGCATTAAGGAATGGGGATGGAAAGCTGATTGAACACAATATTAGAAAAGTGTTATATCGCTTAAAAAAATTAGGTGTCAAGGATTGGGTTGTTATCCATACACCAGAGGGAAGTTTTGGATTTGATGGAAAAGAGATTCATAGTATACCATCTTTACTTATTGATAATAGCTCAATCAAAGGCACTGTTGGAGCAGGAGATGCTTATGTATCCGGGGTACTGTATGGTGCTTTGAAGGCGTTTTCTTTATGGGAGGCAATGCAATTAGGTACTGCAGCAGCAGCTTCCTCGTTATTCGAGGCGGATGGAACATCAGGTGTAAAGGCATATGATGAATTAGTAAAGATGTATCAGGAATACCCGAAGAGAAATAAAGTGGAAATATAGGAGGAGGGCTACTATGTTAGTAACTTTAAAGGAACTTTTGATAGAAGCAGATAAGGGGAACTATGCAGTCGGGGCTTTTAATTGTCCAACATTAGAATCTGTTAGAGGAGTAGTAGAAGCGGCGGAGGAGCTAAGAGCGCCAATCATTCTTGCACACGCAGAGGTGCATAATGCTATCATTCCACTTGAAATAATGGGTCCTATCTTAGTAGAGTTTGCTCAAAAAGCATCTGTGCCAATTGCTGTTCATCTTGACCATGGAACCAATTTAGAAACGGTAAAGCAGGCAATTGATATTGGGTTTACCTCTGTTATGATTGATGCCTCTCATAAAAGCTATGAGGAAAATATTCAGATTGTGAAAGAGGTAGTGGAATATGCTCATAAACAAAATGTTTCTGTAGAAGCAGAGCTTGGCGTGATGACTTCTTCTGGACTTGGAGGAGAAGAAACATATGAGGGAGACTCACATGTTTTAGAGGATGCAGCAAACTATTATACAGACCCTGCTATTGCAAAGGACTTTGTAGAGAAAACGAATATCGATGCATTAGCTGCCTCCTTTGGTACAGTCCATGGAATCTATTTGACAAAACCAAACTTAGATTTTGATCGATTAGAAAGGATTTATGAAAATATTCAAAGACCTGTCGTTATGCATGGAGGCTCAGGGTTAAGTGAAGAAGAGTACAAAACAGTAATAAATAGAGGAGTAAGAAAAATTAATTATTACAGCTATGCAGCAAAGGCCGGGGCATACGCTGCGAAAGCATTTTTAGAAAAAGAAGAGAACCCTTTCTACCATGATTTAACCGTAGTAGCAAAAGAAACCATCAAACAAGATATAAAGAAAGCAATAAGCATTTTCGCAAATAAATGAAGGAACGAGAGGGACGGTTCTACCGCTTCCCTTTTTGCTTTCCGAAAGGGAAACGGTAGAACCGTCCCCTTGATTCCCTACTTGCATTTTTGGATAAAAGGGATTATTATATAAATCGTAATGATTACGATTTAAAATTTTAAATGAAAGAGTGAGGAAATGAAAAAAATACCGGTTACAGTGTTGAGTGGTTATTTAGGTTCTGGGAAGACAACTTTGCTTAATCATATTTTACATAATCGAGATGGACTGAAGGTTGCGGTAATTGTCAATGACATGAGTGAAGTTATAATCTGAATGGAAGTGTAGGAAAAGGAACTGTCTCTTGCTTCCATTTATAGTATTAAATAAGATTTGTGCTTAACACTGTATTTAAGAGGATTCAATGTAGAGTAAGCAAGATTCTAGATGTGATTTTAATTTTTTAAATGTCATAAATATAAAGTGGAAGAATATACATCTACAGAAAATTAAATTCTTAAGAGGAGAGATAAGCAAGAAGTTGTATGACAACACACAACTTGAAGAGAGTGAAGATGGATATGGTTAAACAAATTAATAGGCAGAGTGTGGTTGATGAAATTTATGATCAGATAGTTCAGAAGATTTATAATGGTTATTGGGGCCTTGGAGAAAAACTTCCTTCTGAACATCAATTGTGTGAAATGTTAGGGGTAAGTAGAACGAGTATTAGAAGTGCATTACAAAAATTAAGTGTAAAAAAGATCATTGAAATCAAACACGGGCAAGGATCATTTGTTTCTAATTTTGCAAAGGTAAGTATTTTGAGTAGCTTAGATACATTAAATGTAGAATTAAAGTTAACTAAGGAAGATATATTAGAAATGCTTGAATTCCGCGAAGCAATTGAATTTAAGTGTATTGATCTCGCTGTGGAAAAAGCAACTGAAGAAGATGTTTTAAATTTAGAAAGAGCTTTAAAAAAAATGATACAAAACAAAAAAGAATACAAAAAGTACACTGTTGCTGATTTTGAATTTCACTTAGTTATTGCTAAGGCTTCAAAAAACAAGCTGCTTTTTGAAGTGTTGAAAAATTCAAAATACTTCTACTTATATTTAGAGGAATTGAATAGAGTCATAGGTGTGAACCAAAACAGTATAGATGGACATACGAAACAGTATGAATGTTTTAAAAAGAGGGACGCAGAAGGTATTAAGGACCAGATAAGAAGAGGAGTAATGGAAATGTTGGAAAAACTCAATATGACTCAGTAACGATAAAATTTCCGAAAAGTTGTATGATGTGCCACCTTATAGGTTGTTCTCTATTTCTAAAAAATATCATTTTTAGAAATAGATTTTATTTAGAAAAGATGGGGGTAGTGAGAAAATGAAAAAAATTAAAATGGGGTTAGTTTTCTTACTTTTTATTGTAAGCGTTTTATCTGGGTGTTCATCAAAAGAAGGGGCTGGCGAATCAGAAGATGGCGTAGTAACTTTAAAAATTATGTCTGTTTCACAAACAGAACAACCAGACGGGGAACTTGAACAAAAAATTGCGGATGAATACATGAAGCAAAATCCTAAAGTCAAGATTGAATTTATAGGGGTTCCAATGAATGATTTATATAAGAAGCTTACAACATTAGCAACAAGTAATGATTTGCCCGATGCTTTTACTATGACACCTGAATTTATGAGAACAGCTCATGATATGGGAATGACAGCTAATCTTACTGGATTATTAGGAGAAGAGTATTTAAAAGATTTTTACGAAAATATTATTGATGAAGCAAGTATAAATGGGGAATTACAATTAATCCCATGGAACGCGACCCCGCAAGCGTTAATCTTTAGAGGAGATTGGTTTGAAGAAGAAGGTTTAGAGGCGCCGAAGACTTGGGATGAATTTATAGAAGTAGCTCAAAAGCTAACAAAAGATAAAGATGGAGATGGTCAGTTAGATCAATGGGGATTTGGGTTAGTTGGAACTAGAAACGGTTCTGGTGCTTCAAGATTTATACCTATTTTACGTTCCTTTGGTGCAGCAGAAATTAGAAAAGATAATAACGGAAATTGGATTACAGACTTAGGTTCAGATGAAGCTAAAAAGGCATTTCAACTTTATGGAGATTTAAATAATAAATATAAAGTTGTTCCACCAGGGGTTACTGAATCTGGTTTTCCTGAGGTAGCGAGTTTATTTGCAACAAATAAAGTGGCTATGATGATTACTGGACCTAATGCATTAGGAGCAATATATGCGGAAAATCCTGATTTAAAAGGTAAAGTCTATAGTATTCCAGTTCCAAAAGATATTGAATATTCCTCTAATTTTGGCCTTATTGGATATGGAATTTCAGAGAACAGTGAACATAAAGAAGAAGTAGCAGATTACTTGAAATTTCTAGTAAACAAAGAAAATTCCCTTCAATGGAATAAGGATACAGGGAGACTTCCAACAAGAAAGGATGTAGGGGAGTCACAACAATTAAATACACCTGAAATGGCAGGATATTCAGAGGCTATCACATATGCATTTCATTTACCAGAGATCTCTTCATATAGCCAATTCCAAGATATAATAGCTGAAGCTTATCAAACAATGTTAACGAATAGTGAAAGCGTCGAAAATATTGTGAAAAAAGCTGAGAATCGTGCAGAAGATCTAATTAGTAAAGAATAATTTTTAGGTAGGATAAAGAGATAATAAAGCGGTATTCCCCTAACTATTTTTGCTTATAAGAGAGTTGGATTAGGGGAATGCCGACATATGCGGTCAGGTGGTGAAAATATGAGAAATAAAACATTCTCAATATTAAAAAAAGAATATTGGAGTGGCTACTTGTTTACAGCACCTGCTGCAATTGCGTTGTTGTTGTTAGTGGCTTATCCATTAGTTTATGGTATGTATATTAGTTTTTTTGATACAAATCTGGTTAATCGTTGGGATTTTGTTGGGATAGAAAATTTTAAAGAAATATTTTCTAATATGGATTTTACTAATAGCATCTTGCTTACTTTACTCTATACAGTACTAACGATATTAGGTCATTTTATCATAGGAATTGGTTTGGCACTTTTATTAAATATAAATATAAAAGGAATCGTTATTTTTAGAGCAATCCTTGTTTTGCCTTGGCTTTTGCCTGAAGTGGTAGTTGCTTTATTGTGGAAATGGTTATTTAACCCAATGTATGGCTTATTTAATCATATTTTGCTGACAACTAATATTATTTCTGAACCTATCTCTTGGTTAGGTGAAAGTACTTATGCATTTTTAGCAGTTGTAATGGTTAGTATTTGGAAAGGGTATCCTTTAATAATGATGATGATCCTGGCTGGATTACAGTCTATTCCGAAAGATTTATATGAAGCTGCAAGGATAGATGGAACGAATAAATGGCAGGAATTTCTTTATATAACAGTTCCAGGTTTAAAGCCAGTTTTAGTAGTAAGCCTCATACTAGATACAGTTTGGTGGTTTAAACATTATACGATGATCTGGGTAATGACTGCAGGTGGACCTGGAAATGCTACAAATGTAGTTAGTATAGATATCTTTAAGAATGCATTTGAATATTTTGATTTTGGAAATGCAGCAGCTATGGCGGTAATTGTTTTTGCGGTATGTTTCTTGATAGGCTTCTTGTATAGGAGGGTACTAGATAATGATTAAAAAGAGATTTAGACTTTCAAAATTATTAATTTATGTACTATTAATATTTGCCTCAGGATTTGTCTTAGTACCTACTTTGTGGATGCTTTCTACCTCTTTAAAACCTATTGAAGATGTAATGACAACACCACCAAAATGGATACCGGAAAACTTTTCCTTCGCATCCTTTATAAATATATTTAGAGATTATCCTTTTTCTGATTATTTTATTAATAGTATTATAATCGTTTCGATTTCCACAATTGCATCTATTATTGTTTCATGTTTGGCTGCCTATGGAGTAACCAGGTTTAAATTTAAAGGAAAGGGATCTTTTCTTACTTTTTTACTAGTAACTCAAATGTTCCCTTCTATTATGTTATTAATACCTTTTTACCATGTGTTAAGATCAGTAAATCTAATCGATTCCCATTTAGGCTTAATATTAGTCTATATATCTTTTACTATCCCTTTTTGTACTTGGATGATGGTAGGATTTTTCAAGTCTATACCAACTGAATTAGATGAAGCGGCCAAGATGGATGGGTGTGGTAAATTAAGAACCTTTTTACAAATTATTATGCCACTATCGTTACCAGGACTTGCTTCCACAGCCATTTATGCAATGTTAACAGGTTGGAATGAATATATGTTTGCCCTGATATTAACTAATTCAGAAACGATGAGAACTCTTCCTGTTGGCATCGCTGAATTAAATGGATATTATAAAATTCTTTGGAATGATTTAATGGCTGCATCTGTAATTTCAAGTTTACCATTAATTATTTTGTTTATTTTCTTTCAAAAGTACTTTATCAGTAGTTTAACCTCAGGCTCTGTTAAAGGTTAAATAGGGAGGGATAATTATGATAAAAATAAAAAATGTAAAAACGATAGTAACTGCCCCAGAGGGTGTGAATTTAGTAGTAGTAAAAATTGAAACAACTGAACCTGGCTTATACGGTTTAGGATGTGCAACATTTACTCAAAGATATTTATCAGTAGTTTCAGCTATTGATAATTATGTTAGGCCATTCTTAATAGGCAAGGATGTTCATAATATTGAAGATATATGGAATACCACAAATGTAAGTGGTTATTGGCGTAATGGTCCGGAATTTAACAATGCAATCTCTGGTGCTGATATGGCACTTTGGGATATTAAAGGAAAATTAGCGAATATGCCCTTATATCAATTATTCGGTGGCAAATGTAGAGAAGGTGCAGCTGTTTATAGACATGCAGAAGGAGAGACTATAGAACAGGTAGAAGAAAATGTAATCCAATTTATGAAGGAAGGGTTTCGTTATATTAGATGTCAACTTGGAGGCTATGGCGGGAAAAATCATTTTATCAATAAACCAGAAAAAGCTCCCAATGGAATTTATTATGATCCAAAAATTTATATGAAAAGTGTTATAAAGATGTTTGATTATCTAAGAAATAAAGTAGGCTGGGAGGTTGAATTCATTCATGATATTCATGAAAGGTTAGCACCGATTGATGCTGTTGGATTTGCAAAAGATCTAGAACCATTTAAATTATTTTTCTTAGAGGATGCTTTAGCTCCAGAGCAAATTGATTGGTTTAAGTTAATTAGACAGCATACTACAGTACCTATTGCAATGGGAGAACTATTTAATAATCCTAATGAATGGATGCCGCTAATAGAAAATAGATTAATTGATTTTATAAGAATCCATGTTAGTCAAATTGGAGGGATAACCCCTGCGAGAAAAGTAGAAGCAGTATGTCAAATGTTTGGCATACGTACAGCATGGCATGGACCTGCAGATGTCTCACCAGTTGGACACGCTGCAAACGTACACTTAAATGTGAGTAGTCCAGCATTTGGGATTCAGGAATATTATGGATTTAGTGAGAAAGTGCAAGAAGTATTTCCAGGTAGCCCAGAGACTAGAAATGGATATATATATCCTAATCAGTTACCTGGTTTAGGTATTGATATTAATGAGGAGAAGGCAAAAAAATACCCTTGTAATGATAAATTGCCAGAGTGGACCCTAGCAAGAATTGTAGATGGAACTGCCGTAAGACCATAAATAATGTTTTCATTGAAACAAATGAAAATTTGAGAATTAAGAAAAGAAGAATCATGCTTTTAATTATGTGTTTATTAGGAAGGTATTATTAGGTGCAACAACACATATTCCAAGCTTGTTGCACCCACCTTTTGTAGTATTTAAAAAATTTTCATGATTCTTAATTTCGAGTATCTAAGAGCATAAAGACATCATATTTACTTGGGTTTTTTTAGACGATTATTTTAAGATAAGCAACTAAAAGCTACTTTCAATCCTACAAAAAAATGTAGCAGAGGTAAGAGGAAACGTCAAAAGTAAAAAGATAGAATAGTTTGTAAGTAATATTAACGAATAGACGTAGAACCCCAGTATTGAATTCCTTCTTTTCTCCAATTAATAGATTCTATTTTTGACATATTTCGTGAAATACCTCAATTTGACACTCTTAATATAATTATATAATTATCGATTAGCCTACAAATTTTATTTGCGTATTTTATTACTTTAAAATTCCCCTAAACAGAACAAATGTTTTGGTGTAGAATAGTAATCAGTGCATCAAAACTATTAAATATTAAAGGTGGAAATCAACTTGAATGGAACATCACATGCTGTAATTGGATCAGCAACAGGATTTATTGTTGCTCATACCGTGCAATCCACACCAACGGAGACGCTTGTGTGTGTCGCTTTAGGAGCTGTCTCTGGATTAATGCCTGATCTAGATATTGACGGGAAACTTCGTGGGAAAATTACTTTGCCGCATCAGATGATTCAATTGTCTGCACAGGTAATCGGAATACTTATGATTCTTTATAGTTTCTTTGAGAAGGTCGCAGTAGAAAGGTGGATGGGTGTCGGAATAGGGATTTTGATATTAATTATAGCCTCCTTAATTAAACAAAAACTTATGCTAACGATAACGGGAATTGCCGTTTTGATGGGGGGGCTTTCTGTAGAAGAAAGATGGATTATTCTATTAGGAATCTTTATTATGATTGCATCCTTTACTTCCCATCGAAGCTATACCCATTCTATCTTAGGAGTCGTGTTCTTCGGAATTATAGCCTCTGATTTAGAGACTTCGCTTGGAATGCAAGGATTGTACTATACTTGTCTTGGGGGATATATCAGTCATTTAATAGCTGATTTTAAAATTTTCCCATTTAATAAACGAGGCGTTAAGCTGTTCTTGCCATTGTCATCAAAGGAATTATAATAGTTTAATAGATTATCTTTCTTTATACATAATAAAAAGTTAGATAGAACAGAATCCCTCATTCTGGCAAAATGAAATGGGGGATTTGCGTGTATAAACCACAGGCAGGAGAGTGACTGCTAGTATACCAGAAACTGGTGTTCTTATACCACAACAGATAGCCGAAGTAAAATCGTCTGTCTATCAAAGGCAGGTGAATATAAATAGAAGGCAACGAGAATTAGATACGCTAAATGAATTAGAGCAGGCAAGACTTGCAGTTGAAGCATACGAAAATCCAAGAAAGAATCCATAGCACTTATCTAGAAGCAGATGATCCTGTTAATTGGATGGCTCTTTGATTCCTCTAATGTATTTATCCTTGCATTTTTTCATAAAAAAGACTATTATATAAATCGTAATTATTACGATTTAAAAACGAAATGAAAGAGTGATAAAATGAAAAAAATACCTGTTACAGTGTTAAGTGGCTATTTAGGTGCTGGGAAGACAACGTTGCTCAATCATATTTTACATAATAGAGATGGGCTGAAGGTTGCGGTAATTGTCAATGACATGAGTGAAGTAAATATTGATAGTGAACTAGTGCAAACAGTTGGGGGTTTTTCCCGGACTGAGGAGAAGCTAGTCGAAATGTCAAATGGGTGTATTTGCTGTACGCTAAGAGAAGATTTGCTAGTAGAAGTGGAAAGGCTCGCGATGGAAGGGGATATTGATTATATCTTAATCGAATCATCTGGAATTAGTGAACCAATCCAAGTCGCACAGACTTTTTCTTATATTGATGAAGAAATGGGAATTGATCTTACAAAGTTTTGTAAACTAGATACAATGGTAACGGTAGTCGATGCAAATCGGTTTTGGCATGATTATGAGTCTGGTGATTCACTCTTAGATAGAAAAGAAGCAGTTGGGGCAGGGGATGATAGAAATGTTGCTGATTTATTAATTGACCAAATTGAATTTTGCGATGTGCTTATTCTTAATAAATGTGATTTAGTTGCACCAATGGATTTAGATAAATTAGAGAAAGTAATTAAAACCTTACAACCTGTTGCTAAAATTATTCGAACCGTGAATAGTGAAATTACACCGCAAGAAATCTTAGATTCAAATCTATTTGATTTTGACCGGGCTAGTGAGTCAGCAGGATGGTTGCGTGAATTGAATATTGGTCCTAGTATGCATACACCGGAAACAGAGGAATATGGGATTAGCTCTTTTGTTTATGCTAGTAAAAGACCTTTTCATTCGGAACGCTTTAATGATTGGTGTCATTCGATGCCACTCTCGATTGTTCGTGCAAAAGGAATAGCATGGTGTGCCTCAAGGAATAATTTAGCACTACTTTTATCACAAGCTGGGCCGTCTGTAAGTATTGAACCCATCTCTTATTGGGTTGCATCACTAACGGAAGCAAGACAGAAGGAAATTCTTCGTGATAATCCAAGATTGAAGGAAAGTTGGGATCCTAAATTTGGTGACAGGCATACAAAGCTAGTATTTATAGGAATGGATTTAAACGTGGAGCTGATAAAAAAAGAATTGGATGATTGCTTATTAACAGATGAAGAGTTTTATGGAGATTGGCAACAGTTAAGCGATCCGTTTCATTGGCAAGTAGCAGCAAGATAGTTTTGTGAAAGCAAATAACTTGCAAATCGTAACCATTTCGTTTTATTATAAATATGCGTCTGAAAGATGGGTTATTTTCACATGTTAAATCGTAATGATGTCGATTTATATAAAGGAGGATAAAGATTGTGGCCAAAAAATCCAAGGTAGTAAAAAAGAAAAAAAGAAGAGCAACGGTGGAGAAATATGCTGCCGTTCGCAGAGAATTAATCGAAAAGGGGGATTATGAGGCATTAAGAAAGTTACCTAGAGATTCTTCCCCAACACGATTGAAAAATAGATGTGAAGTAACGGGAAGACCAAGAGGTTATTTAAGAAAATTCAAAATGTCTCGAATTGCCTTTAGAGAATACGCTCATAAGGGGCAAATACCTGGTGTGAAAAAGTCAAGTTGGTGATACGTATATTCTATTAAATAGAGGAGGACTTTATTATGAAAAAAGGAATACATCCTACTTATCAGGAAGTCGTTTTCATGGATGTAAATAGTGGCTTTCAATTTTTATCTGGATCAACGAAAACTTCTAAGGAAGAAATTATCTGGAAGGATGGAAAAACCTACCCACTTATAAAAGTGGAAATTAGCTCTGATACCCATCCGTTTTACACTGGTCGTCAAAAATTCTCTGATCGTGGCGGTCGAGTGGAGCGGTTTTATGAGAAGTATAAAAATACAAGAAAGTAATCTTTTGATAAATGAATGAGATATTTCAACAAAATGTTTTAACTCCTCAACTTAAGTGAATAATTTCTAATAAACACTATTTCACAACAAGGAGGAGAAATATATGAACGACCAATTGGAAAGAATGAAGAATCAAAAAGGGTTTATTGCCGCATTAGACCAAAGTGGAGGCAGTACACCAAAAGCATTGTTGAATTACGGAGTACCTGAAAGTGCCTATACAAATGAAGCAGAAATGTTTGATAAGGTGCACCAAATGCGGACAAGAATTATTACATCTCCAGCTTTTGATTCTCAGTATATTCTTGGTGCCATTTTGTTCGAGCAAACGATGGATAGTAAGATAGAAGGCATGTATACAGCTGATTATTTAGCAGAGAAAAAAGGGATTGTTCCTTTTTTAAAAATTGATAAAGGGTTAGCTGAACCTTCAAATGGAGTTCAATTGATGAAGCCGATCACGGATTTAGATGAGATCCTCCAACGTGCAAAGGAGCGCCATATTTTTGGAACGAAAATGCGCTCAGTTATTAAGGAAGCAAATTCTGAAAGTATCAAAGCAGTAGTGGATCAGCAATTTGAAATCGGAAAACAAATAATGGCAGCAGGGCTAGTGCCAATTATTGAACCAGAAGTGGATATTACTAGTCCAGATAAAGAGCAATCAGAAGCGATATTGAAAGAGGAACTATTAACAAATCTAAATAGTCTAAAAGAAGATGAAAATGTCATGCTTAAGCTGTCCATCCCTACAGTTGCTAATACTTACAAAGAGTTGACTACACATCCAAGAGTATTGCGAGTAGTAGCACTTTCTGGTGGATACAGCAGAGAAGAAGCAAATCAAAAATTAAAGGAAAACGACAATATCATCGCAAGTTTTTCTCGAGCGCTAAGCGAAGAGTTAAACGTTAACCAATCAGAAGAGGAATTTAATGCTGCATTAAAAGAAGCTGTTACGTCTATTTTTGAGGCTTCTACTGAGAAGACAGGAAAGCAGTAGATTGTGGATTTAATGATTTTGAATGAGTCGGGCTATAAAGAGAAGCTTAGCTGGATTGAACTTGGAGGCACCAGATAATGATATTCTGGTGCCTTTTCCTATTTGTACATATTAATAGTAAAAAATAGATAACTATCAAGGGAAAACCAAATTTCGTAGTTTACACTCTATAAAAAGAAAGTAGATTTCCCTGTCTATTTCCCCATTCTTATAAACATTTTTCTAATGTTTCCTTAATGGAAGCGATAATATCGTACTCTTTTATGCTTAATACGGGCATAGTATCTTCTGGATCAAGGTATAAATCTTCTGTTTGTAATTTTGAACTTATCGCCATATGAATGCCATGCTCTGTACCTGCTGCTTCTGCATGTTTATCCAGTTCTTCATAAATTGGTCTCATTTGTTCATAGTCTACTACTGGTACTTGAGTGGTTTCGTGTTGATCTAATGCGTCTACAATCATTTGGTAAAACTCTTGAAATTTCATGTTTTTTCCACAAATAGCATAAGTATGGCGATGTTCCCCTTTTTCCATTGCGCCAATAGCCGCTTCTGCAACTTGTTCTACCGTCACCATTACAGTGCCTCCTTGAAGAGCTGGAAAAACGGATTGGCCTCTAGCTTGAGCGACAAACATTTTCTATAATGGAAGTCTTCCAGGCATCTACCACATATAAAGTAGAGAAGAGCTATCTCTAAATAGTAATCTTCTAGAAAATTTAAAGGGAATGAATCCTGATACATCCGAAACGGAGTTATATGCCCTCCCTCTAGGGAATGATTCTTATGCTATCTCAAAGTTAGGGGTGACATCGAAACAATCTTTAGTGGCATTTGTACCAAATTATAGCCAAAAAAAGGAGGAATCTATCGAACTGATAAAGTACTTAATAAGTGGTGAGAAAACAAAAGGAGTAGAGGAGAGGAATAATGACTAGTCATTCTAAATTAGAAGATAGTGGCCAAAAAGAGAAAGCGCTTACCTACGAAAATCCAATTTTGTATTTGGATATTCCGGATCCAGATGTAATTAGGGTTGGAGATACCTATTATATGTCTAGTACAACGATGCATATGAATCCTGGGGTTCCGATTATGAAATCAACAGATCTATTGCATTGGAAAATTGTTAACTATGTATATGACACATTAGCAACAAATGACGAGCAAGAGCTGAACAATGGAAAAAACGAATATGGAAAAGGATCTTGGGCAAGTTGTCTTCGGTATCATCAAGGGATGTATTATTTAGTTGTGGGCTCTTTAGCAACAGATAAAACGTATATTTTTCAAACAAAAGATTTGGAGAAAGAAAAATGGAAGCGTTCTATCTTGAATAAATATTATCATGATATGTCTTTATTATTTGATGATGATGGACGTGTCTATTTAGTTTATGGAAATGGGAATATACGCGCAATTGAACTAACAGCAGATGCAACAGCTATTAAAGAGGGCGGATTGAATAAGATAATCATTCCCGATGCTAGTTTAGTAGCATCTCCAAAAGAAGAAGTAGGATTACAAGCTGAAGGTGCGCATATTCAAAAAATAGATGGCTATTATTATGTTTTTACTATTACGTGGCCGAAAAAAGGACATCGAACCCAGTTAGTGCATCGGGCAATAGCGTTTGATGGAGAATATGAAGGGAGAATTGCAGTAGATGATCCAACTAGTGTAGCGCAAGGAGGAATAGTTGATACGCCAACAGGTGAATGGTACTGTATGTTATTTTGCGACAATGGGGCTGCAGGTAGAATGCCGTGTTTACTCCCAGTTAAGTGGGAGGATGGATGGCCAATTTTTGGAGAAAATGGTATTACACCAAAAAACTTGTCCATTCCAGTTCATCAGGAAACAAGTGAAAACCGTATTGTATCATCAGATGAGTTTGTTTATGAAAGTGATTCACTTGACTTGGTATGGCAGTGGAATCATAATCCCGATCCGACGAAATGGTCTGTAACGGATCGTCCTGGGTACTTACGTTTAACAACTAATAAGCTTTGTCCTGACTTAGAGGCAGCAAAAAACACCCTCACACAACGAACTTTCGGACCCAAATGTTCTGCCAATATTGCATTGGAGACTTACGGTATGAAGAATGGCGATATTGCTGGATTTGCTGCTTTTCAAAAAGATTATGGATATGTTGGTGTACAGGTAATAAATGATTCAAAAATGATAACAATAGTCGACGCAAGTCCTGGTTCCCCTGTGGTAGTAGAATCTATTCCTCTAGAGCAGGAAAGAGTTTATTTTAGAATTGATTGTGATTTTAAAGATAGTAGGGATAAGGCATATTTCTATTATAGTTTAAACGGATTGGATTGGAATAGAATAGGTGCTGAACTCCAAATGAAGTATAAGCTAGATCATTTTGTCGGATATCGATATGCCTTGTTTTATTTTTCTACAGAAGAAATAGGTGGTTATGCTGATTTTGATTATTTTAGAATGGAATCTTTGAATGAATAATAAATGTTTATTGCAGGATATAACAGAAGCTATCTAGTTTATCTTTTAGAGGATAGCATCTTTATTTTCATCAATGAATGGAGAATATATTTTGATTTTGAGGTGATGAAGTGAATCAAAGCAAAAAGAGACTCTGGTATGAGCAACCAGCAAATGACTGGAATGAGGCATTGCCTATTGGAAATGGACGTATTGGGGGAATGGTTTTTGGTCATATCGAGAGGGAGCGGATTCTATTAAATGAAGACTCTGTATGGTATGGCGGACCTAGAGACCGAAATAATCCAGATGCACTTACGCAATTTCCTACCATTCGGGAACATTTAGAAAACGGGGAAATTAGGGAAGCCGAAAAACTAGCTGCACTTGCTTGTACGGGCATCCCGGAATCACAAAGACATTATGAACCATTAGGAGATTTGCGGATAGATTTTCATCATGAAGATGATGTATTTACCAATTATAAACGAGAATTAGATTTAGACCGTGGAGTAGCTACTATTAAATATATGTGTAAAGATATTGCTTACAATCGAGAAGTTTTCACAAGTTATCCTGACCAAGTAATGGTGATACGTTTAACTGCTTCTAAAGAGAAAGAAATCTCCTTTCAATTGTTTTTGGATAGAGGAAAGACAAGAAATATAGATGATATGAAAGCAGTCGAACCAGATTATTTAATAATGGATGGAAAAACTGGTGGAGAGAATGGAATTCATTTTCATACTGGGGTCAAAGTGTTAGTGGAAAAAGGAGTAATCACTTCGATTGGAAATAGAATAATAGTTCAAGAGGCAAGTGCTGTAACCATAATACTAGCTGCAGCTACATCCTATCGCTACGAACAACCTGCTAGTCAATGTGTAAAGACCGTTTTAGCTGCGGAAAAGAAATCATATGAACAGTTATGGAAAACACATCTTCAAGATTACCAATCTTTGTTTCATCGAATGGATCTCAACCTAGGAAAAGACAATAGAAAGCACGATATACCAACAAATAAAAGGCTGTATTTACTAAAAGAAGGAGAAGAAGATCTTGATTTAATCAGTACGTATTTTCACTTTGGCAGATACTTACTTATTTCTTGTAGTCGACCAGATTCCTTACCAGCAACGTTGCAAGGAATTTGGAATGATCAAATGTTACCTCCTTGGGATAGTAAATATACAATCAACATTAATACACAAATGAATTATTGGCCAGCGGAGGTATGTAATCTTTCCGAATGCCACCAACCACTATTTGATCATTTGGAGAAAATGAGAGAACAAGGAAGGATAACTGCTCAAATCATGTATGGTTGCCGTGGATTTACCGCCCATCAAAATACGGATATTTGGGGAGATACTGCTCCTCAAGATATGTTTATACCAGCGAGTATTTGGCCATTAGGAGCTGCTTGGCTATCTTTACATTTGTGGGAGCATTTTGAGTATACAGTAGATATTACGTTTTTAGATAAGGCTTATGAATTGATGAAAGATGCTGCTTTGTTCTTTGTTGATTATCTAGTTGAAACACCAGAAGGAGAACTTATTACACCACTTTCTGTCTCACCAGAGAACACGTATCTATTGCCTAATGGGGAGAAGGGAAGCTTAACAGAAGGGCCATCGATGGATATACAAATAATTTATGCCCTGTTTTCTAGTTGCATTGAAGCAAGTAAACGACTGAATAGAGATCATCCTTTTAGGGCGGAATTAACACAACTCAAAAACAAGTTACCTGCCTTGAAAATAGGTAAGTATGGACAAATTCAAGAATGGCTTGTTGACTATGAAGAAGCTGAACCTGGTCACAGACATATTTCCCACTTATTTGCTCTTCATCCTGGAAAGCAGATAAATCCTAGAGAAACACCAGAATGGGCAATTGCTGCTAAACGCACCTTAAAAAGAAGATTGAAATATGGTGGTGGACATACTGGCTGGAGTCGGGCTTGGATTATAAATATGTGGGCAAGATTAGAAGAAGGAGAGTTAGCATACGAAAATGTACTAGAGCTACTAAAATCTTCTACCCTACCAAACTTATTTGACAATCATCCACCATTTCAAATAGACGGGAATTTTGGTGGAACTGCTGGAATTGCAGAAATGCTTATTCAGAGCCATGCAAATGACATTCATCTTCTTCCCTCTATACCAAAAGCATGGAAAAGTGGAGAAGTAAAAGGATTAAAAGCAAGGGGAGGTTTTGAAATAGAAATGAAATGGGATAATCATCAACTCACCTTTTTATCTATCTACTCCTCACATGGTGGGGATTGTCGTATCCGGTACAATAAATTAAGAAAAGAAGAATATGCTTTATATCAACAAGAAGAACAAATACGAATACTTCATACGAAAGAGAAGGAAAGATATATATTGATAGAGGGCGCAGAGGATATAGTAAAGCCTATTTCTATGAAGGGTTAAAGCATGGAAATACGTCCACTTGATTTGATGGGACAGTTAACCCAATCTGAGATTGTCTGCGTTTTTTTTCAAACATTTGTTTATTGCTAAATTTATAGCTTGATACAAATACGTTTCAAAGATTCTTCCATAGTTGGCTTTATAAGAAGTTCATCCAAGGTCTAAATGGAAAAACATCTCATTTAAATAATAAGGAGAATGAGTGATGGAGAAAAATATGTTAGGAAATAACTTCATTACACAAATTGGGATTTTAGTTCACGATATTGAAAAAACAAGTCAGGCATATGCAGATTTTTTCGGCGTAGATAAACCCGAGTGGTCTTTAACTGATACGGTTGATCGTGCACAAACAGAATATCGCAATCAATCTACAGAAGCACGTGCCAAGCTTGCCTTCTTTAATATGGGATCCCTTCAGCTTGAATTGATTGAACCAGATCGTAATCCAAGTACATGGCGTGAATATTTGGATGAACATGGAGAAGGTCCACATCATATCGCTTTTGTTATTAATGGAATGAAAGAAAAGGTTACTTTGATGGAAAAAAATCAAATGCCTCTCCTTCAAAAAGGCGAATATACTGGCGGGAGATATGCTTACATGGATACCTTTAAAGATTTAAAAATTATCTTAGAATTATTGGAAAATGATGAAGCAAAGTGATACAGCTTAAATATGAAGAAACTAGTAATGTAAAAATAGGGAGAGAGTGAAATAGTATGTGTACATCCATACTAGCTATCGTTGGAGATTACTATCATCCAAGAGAAGCTGCACTGCAGTCTTTAGAACAAGCACTAGACAAACATATTTCTAATGGGAAAATGGAATTAGCAACATGTAATCCTAATCGCTTATTAGAGAAACTTGCTGGAAAGCCAGATGTCGTCGTATTGTTTTCAGAAAATCGAATAAATCCAGCAGATCATCCTGTGGATACTTGGATGACGGAAGAGATTGCTGATGCCATAACTCAATATGTAGAAAATGGCGGAAGGTGGCTGGCATGGCATTCTGGATTGGCCTCCTACGCAATAAATGGCAAATATACGCAGATGCTTAGAGGCTATTTTAAATACCATCCAAAACAGCATCAACTCGTCCGCTATACAAATACAAAAGACAATGAAATACTTTCAGATAATATTTCATTGGATCTTTTAGATGAACATTACTTCGTTCATTGTGATTTAGCACAAACCACAGTCTTTCTTCAAGCTAACTCCGTTGATGGGCAGTCCATTGCAGGCTGGTATCATACTTACGGCAATGGAAAAGTTTGCTGTCTAACACCTGCCCATAACAAGGAAGGTTTATTGGATCCAGGTTTTATGAACATACTGGAAAAATGCTTGGTTTGGGTTTCTGCATAAGAAATTTAGGAGTTACAATAAGAAAATGCAAGCACCATAAGTTATGAAGACATCAAAACCTGCTAGTTTTATAGCGTGATACACAATTCATTTAAGATAATAGGTACAGCGTTAATTTAATAGAATATTTGTGAATGGCGGAAGAGTGCTTTATATCAAAAAGACTCTTTCGTTTTTTTATTTAGGGATATGTGGTATCTACTGTTCCAAAGTTAAAAGATACAACATGACAGTCAGTTTTCATACTTGGTGTAAAACATTTAGAGCGTTTTGACAGGGCAGTACTAAATTGCACGAAGTCGTTATAAAGGCAAATGTTCGAATGAGTGTTGCGAGAATTCATTTACCAGTGAAAAATAGGATTGTTTTGGAGAGGCATTCATTTGACTCTCTATGTTTGATGTTTGTAGAAATATGTCACTTGGGTAAAGGTATCTAATAATAGATAGCTATATTTTGTGTAAAGTATGAAAGCACTATATGAAGCTAGAAATAGAGGAGTGATTTGCTATGACATTAAGAATTGGGGTAATTGGTACAGGTGCAATTGGAAAGGAGCATATTAGAAGAATTACTAACAATATCTCAGGTGGAAAGATAGTTGCAGTCACAGATATAGAGGAAGCATCCGCAAAATCTGCGATGGAACAGTTTGGATTAGATGCAGCTATTTATCCTGATGATAAAACCCTAATTGCAGAGGGAGATGTCGATGCAGTGTTGGTGACGAGCTGGGGACCGGAACATGAGGAAAGCGTGATTGCAGCAATAGAAGCAGGAAAATATGTTTTCTGCGAAAAGCCGCTTGCTACAACTATTGAAGGCTGTATGCGAATTGTTGAAGCTGAAATGAAACATGGGAAGCGATTAGTGCAAGTAGGGTTTATGCGCAGATATGATAGTGGATACTTACAATTGAAGGAAGCTATTGATAATAAATTCATAGGTGAGCCGTTACTTTTACACTGTGCCCATAGAAATCCAGAGGTAGACACCACTTATTCGACAGACATGGCCATTACAGATACGTTGATTCATGAAATTGATGTTTTACATTGGTTAGTGAATGATGACTATAAATCGGTACAAGTTATTTTTCCTAAAAAAACGCGTTACGCACATGAAGAATTAAGAGATCCTCAATTTGTTATTTTGGAAACTAAATCAGGGATTGTAATAAATGTAGAAATCTCTGTTAATTGCAAGTATGGCTATGATATTCAGTGTGAGGTTGTAGGGGAAGAAGGGATAGCTAAATTACCTGAAGTGCCTAGCATTACCTTTCGAAAAAATGGAGGAATTGGCTCCAATATTTTAATGGATTGGAAAGAGCGTTTTATGGATGCCTATGATGCAGAATTGCAGGATTTTATAGATGCTATTAGAAAAACGGGTGAGCCAAATGGACCAACAGCATGGGATGGCTATATTGCTCAAGTCACTGCTGAGGCTTGTCTTAAAGCACAAAATTCAGGAAAGAAAGAAGATGTTTTTTTCCTTGAACAGCCTGACTTTTACAAGAAAAATCTTAGACCAGCAAATGTTTAACTATTCGTTCTAAACAAAATGGAGGGAAAAGGATGAAACTAGGAATGAATCAAGGTACTACTCTAGAGAACTCAAGTCTGGAGCTTGATCTTCAATTATTAGAGAAGTATGGCTATGATTATATTGAAATTCGTTCGATTGATAAATTGAAGGAATATTTACAATCACACACTATCCAAGACTTAGTAGATTATTTTCAAACCCATCATTTAAAGCCATTATCACTCAATGCGCTAGTTTATTTTAATAATCGTACGGAAGAAGAAAACAAAGCGTTGTTGGAAGAATACAAAGAAATGCTAGAGTATGCGCAAATGTTAAATATCGATAGAATTGTGGTTGTTCCATTGGTCTCTGAAAAGAAAATAGAGAGAGGGGAAATTAAACAAAGCTGTGTAAAAGTATTAACCGAGTTATCCGATTTAGCCAATCCATATGGAGTAAAGCTAGCGCTTGAATTTATTGGCCATCCGCATGCAACCGTTAATACACTAAGCTTTGCTAATGAAATTGTAGCAGCCGTAAATCGTGAAAATGTTGGAATCGTATTTGATACCTTTCAGTTTTATGCAATGAATTCCACAATGGAAGATTTAAGAAATACGGATTTTTCCAAAGTATTCTTATTTCATATTAATGACGTAGAGGATTTTAACCCGGGGATTTTGTTAGATGAGGATCGTCTATATCCTGGTGATGGAGTGATTGATTTGCCTAGCATTCTTTCTATTATAAAAGAAAAAGGTTTTTCAGATCATGCTTCTATTGAATTGTTTAGACCAGAATATTATCAATTAACTGCAGAGGAAGTCGTGAAAACAGCTAAGAATAAAACACTTAAGGTGTTAAATCAGGTTTATTCAGTAGAGGAGATAAAGTGATATAAAAAAGGGGGACAACATTTATAAAGTGTGAAGACACTGTTTATAAATGTTGTCCCCCTTTTATTTTTTTAACTGCTTGATCATATTAAACCATTGAACGCCAGCATGATGGGAGTCGGCAATACCTTGATTTTGATAACCATTTTTCTCATAAAAAGGAATCAGCTCTTTGCGACAAGTTAGAGTGATGCTTAATCGCTCGCCTTTTGCTGCTATTTTTTCTAACTTTTTAAGCAAGATACTAGCGATGCCTTTTCTTTGGTAATTGGGATGGACTACAATGCCTAAAATGCTTTGATGGCCCCCTTTTGGAGGATTTGGAACAGTTCTTTCGAATAAGTCATCGGTTATAAAGGCTTTCGAGATAACGGGTCCATTAACATACCCTATAACTACTCCGTTTTCTTCCATAATAATAAACGTATCAGGAATGGTTTCCATTCTATTTATAAAGGCTTTTTTTGTTGCTGCTTCTGCTGGAGTGAAAGCGATATTTTCTATTTCTAATAATGGTGGTAAATCCGATGGTTGGACATTTCGAATGAGCATTTTTATTTCTCCCTATACCGGTATTTTCTTCTATTTTAGTTTTTTAATAGCTTATTTTTCAATAGCAATCAATTAAATTTATTAGAAAAGTTAAAAATAGTTTCCATTCTAAGAGATGATTATTAATCTGAAAATATAGAATTCTTCTGATGGTGCATGTTAAGATTATATGAAAAGAAGAAGGATTTAAAATATAGTTTAGGAAAAGAAAGCGGTGAGTTAACTGATTCATGCATCGAAGCATAACCATAATGTATGTTTAGAACCATTTGGGGATTCTGCGATAATTGTTCGACTTGGGAATAGGATCGATTCAGACATCCATCAAAAAGTGCAGATGCTGGCAAATTATTTAGAGATGCATCCTTTTTCAGGTTTGATTGAATGTGTGCCTGCTTATACAAACGTGACAGTATATTATCAACCGTTTGTAATCTATGAATCTTTTAAACAAAAGTCTGATAATTTGTCCCCCTTTCAAATCGTGAAATCTCTACTTAAAGAGGTATTCGAACAACTTGAAGTAGGGAAATCGACAAATAATCGAGTCACTAAAATTCCTGTATGTTATGGTGGAGAATATGGTCCGGATTTAGAGGAAGTTGCAAAGCATAACCAGCTTTCGATAGAGCAAGTAATAGATATTCATTCTGGCGGAGAATATTGTGTTTATATGATTGGTTTTGCACCAGGATTTCCATTCTTAGGCGGGATGTCAGAAAAAATAGCTACACCAAGACGTTCAACTCCAAGGCAATTAATTCCCTCAGGATCTGTAGGAATTGCGGGAGTGCAAACAGGCGTTTATCCAATCGCCACACCTGGGGGATGGCAGCTCATTGGACAAACACCATTAGAGTTATTTTTACCAGAAAAAAATCCCCCTAGTTTGCTACAAGCTGGAGATATTGTGAAATTTGTTCCTATTTCTAAAAGAGAATTCCTTCAGCAGAAGGAGGAGAATATATGACAATTACTGTTGTTAGTTCTGGTATGCTTTCGAGTATCCAAGATTTAGGAAGGAATGGATTCCAGAAGCATGGTGTGATTGTTAGTGGGGCAATGGACACCTATTCGCTTAGAATTGCTAATTTAATTGTTGGGAATAAAGAGGGGGAAGCTGGCTTAGAAATTACTTTGTTAGGACCAGCATTGACATTTGAAAAAGATGCCCTTATTGCTATTACTGGCGGGAATTTGTCACCAGAAATAGAGGGGAAGCAAGTTCCTTTATGGCGGCCAGTTTTAGTGAAAAAGGGAAGCGTTTTGAGATTTGGAAAAATAAAATCCGGGTGTCGTGCTTATCTTACTATTGCTGGTGGCTTTGCAATTCCTAAAGTGATGAATAGTAAAAGTACCTATTTACGTGCTGGGTTAGGTGGATATCATGGAAGGGCGCTGAAGGCTGGAGATAAAATAGAGACTAATTCTATCTCCGATTATTCTTTAAATCTATATAATAAACTCAAAAAGAAAGATACTGATCAACCCTTTATTACAACAAGGTGGTTTGTAGATTTCAACAAGTTTATTACATTGTCAAATGAACATACGATTCGATTTATCACAGGAAGCCATTTTTCTATGTGCTCTACTAATAGTCAGAAAAATTTCTATGCTGGGAAATTTACTGTTACTCCGCAGTCTGATCGGATGGGATATAGATTAAGTGGACCAGAGATAAAGCTAGATGAAAAGTTTGAGTTGCTTTCAGAAGCCGTAACAGTCGGAACCATCCAACTCCCGCCAGATGGACATCCAATCATCTTACTTGCGGATCGGCAAACAACAGGAGGATATCCGAAAATTGCGCAAGTAATATCAGTGGATTTATCTTTAGTAGCGCAGATGAAGATTGGGGAGGAAATTTATTTTCAGGAAATTTCATTAGAGGGAGCAGAAGCTTTGTTTATTGAGAGGGAGCAAAGAATTAGGGAACTAGAAAAGTTTTTGAAACTTAAAATGAATTGAAAATTTTGTACAAGTAGATGATGTAAGGATATGGCGAAACTGATAATGATAATAAAATTGATTAGAAATAAATCAATTTATTTCTAATCAATTTATCGACTTTTTTCTATTATATTAGATAGAAGGGAACGAACTGGGGAACTAGAGCTTTTGAAAGATTTCAGATATAACCGTTACAGAAATTTCTACAGCACACAGCTTTCAAATCTTTATCCCCTACTATATTCAGATAAAACGATAAGGAAATCAGAAACACCTTATGCTATTGACTTCTTTAAATCTCCTAAATTTCAGATGAAATTGGATACAATACAGCAGAAATCCAAGGGATATTCGCAGCCTTTAATTCCCACAACGTTCAGATAAAAGGCTATCTTTTGCGTATACCTTGCTGACAAATGATACATTTATATCCCACTACGTTCAGATAAAAGGTTTAGAAGAACCATGGCAACCAGAATGCTTGAGACATTTATATCCCACTACGTTCAGATAAAAGTTGTAGGTCCTGAAACATGGAATAAGATGTTTTAATATTTAAATCTCACTAAGTTCAGATAAAAGGATATAGTAATTATGGTAACATGATTATTTACTTTCATTTATATCCCACAACGTTCAGATAAAAGATTCATATAAGCAACAATCATTTCGTGTCTTGCTACATTTATATCCCACTACGTTCAGATAAAAGAAAACAATGTAGAGTTCTATATTATCGATTTAAAGGGATTTATATCCCACTACGTTCAGATAAAAGTGTATTTTCAGATGGACTAAATAAACCTGTAGAAGATTTATATCCCACTACGTTCAGATAAAAGACTGTAAATCTAATTGCCTTACCTATGATTCTTGCATTTATATCCCACTACGTTCAGATAAAAGTAACCAATGTTCTTCATGATTCGTTCAATTTTCATAATTTATATCCCACTACGTTCAGATAAAAGTGTAGGCTCGTCTAAGCTTACAAACTCATATTTTTGATTTATATCCCACTACGTTCAGATAAAAGAAAGCAGTTATTATCAGGAGCAGTTAATTTAATATTATTTATATCCCACTACGTTCAGATAAAAGGATTTTAGCTATTACATGACACAACAGGGATATAGATTTATATCCCACTACGTTCAGATAAAAGCTATCTCATACATGAAGCAAATGCTCTCCAGCATTAATTTATATCCCACTACGTTCAGATAAAAGATTAATTAAAATAGCTCGGGTACTACGTTTAGTTTTATTTATATCCCACTACGTTCAGATAAAAGCTTTTATTATGTGTTTGTATGCTGCACTGTCACGTATTTATATCCCACTACGTTCAGATAAAAGACAATTGGTTCTTACTTCGAGCCATATCCGTTATTAATTTATATCCCACTACGTTCAGATAAAAGACAAGCAGTGGTGGCGGTACAACTGCCACTTCATCATCATTTATATCCCACTACGTTCAGATAAAAGATTTAAAGACTACACAAGACCTTCATAAAAGGTACATTTATATCCCACTACGTTCAGATAAAAGATCAAATACAGGTCTATCGTTAATCAAATCATTCGAATTTATATCCCACTACGTTCAGATAAAAGAAATTAACGCTTGATTATGAGCCGGATAAATACTATATTTATATCCCACTACGTTCAGATAAAAGCCTAGGGAGGTGAAAATTAATGGCTAGTTTCACAAAAATTTATATCCCACTACGTTCAGATAAAAGGATGACAGCCAAGTAGTCGATTTACACGTCAGCAAAATTTATATCCCACTACGTTCAGATAAAAGAGTTATTTTTCACCTTCATTGAATCACCTCCTCCAAATTTATATCCCACTACGTTCAGATAAAAGAGATAAACCCAAAGTACTTGCTCATGATAAATTTATCAGATTTATATCCCACTACGTTCAGATAAAAGTGAACTGTTTGCAAAAAAGATAAATTCTTAGTAAAAGATTTATATCCCACTACGTTCAGATAAAAGGCGTTTGGTGATGTGATATGCATTGAAGGATTCTCTTAATTTATATCCCACTACGTTCAGATAAAAGGAATTTTTGGCTAATAAGGTGATTCTTTCTATATCTAAATTTATATCCCACTACGTTCAGATAAAAGGTTCGTCTTTTTCCATATTTGTATATCCTTCAATACCTATTTATATCCCACTACGTTCAGATAAAAGCACCTAATCGAAATGGTGGATTTGTTCCGGTGCCGAATTTATATCCCACTACGTTCAGATAAAAGTTTCTTTTCAGATGGAGTAGTTTCTCCGATCCAAGATTTATATCCCACTACGTTCAGATAAAAGTATTTAGTTAGCAGCCTGATAAAACATTTGCTTCACCATTTATATCCCACTACGTTCAGATAAAAGGGTCTTTAGATTGATTTCTTTAGAAATTCTTCTCAATTTATATCCCACTACGTTCAGATAAAAGAATCGTATCTTTCTATTCGTACCATATTCTACAAAATTTATATCCCACTACGTTCAGATAAAAGATCTATGGACTACGCTAATAATTTAGCTTGTAAACAATTTATATCCCACTACGTTCAGATAAAAGCGACTTTCTTCACTTCCTGTAGTCAATCCTAATACTATTTATATCCCACTACGTTCAGATAAAAGACGCCCAATCAGAAGACCTTATATAAAACATATAATCATTTATATCCCACTACGTTCAGATAAAAGTTGTTTTATCTTCTTTGCTCATCAGTCCATCTTCTGATTTATATCCCACTACGTTCAGATAAAAGTGCCAAACCTGCAAGAGCAGCCACAATCGCCACTACATTTATATCCCACTACGTTCAGATAAAAGTCAATTTCATTCCTCCCTCTATAAATATTGATTTATCAACGGTTTGAGCCGTTGTTGGGGTGTCAAAAAAATATTTTTCGACACGATTCCTAACAGAATTTA